>CAIRSC010000001.1 GCA_903881205.1 uncultured bacterium
CGAGCGTACCGATCACTGTCCCCGGCTTCGCCCCGCCCTTCATGGCGAACTCCGGATCAAGTGCGAGATGCACATTTGGCATTTTGAGGTAGGTATCGAGCAGCGGAAGCTCGGACGGAAGCGTACTGAGGCCCAGCTGTACATCGAGGATGACGATTCCGTGTACCTTGTCGGCAATGCGGAGTGCTTCGTCGATCTGAGAATCCGGCATTCGCAAACGATACTTACCGTCCTTGCCCGCACTTCCCTGCGCGGTAACGTCGATGTACTCGATCGCCGGCATCACGGGGGTAGTAGGATCCGCCGCGTTCCATTTTGCCACTTCCGATTGAAGCTTCGCGATCATCATATCCTCCGGGTACTGACCGAGCACTCCCATCCCTTTGGAATAAAAATTACCGTAGTACGCGACGATGCGATGGAACGGCAGAATGGCACCCGCGAGCGGATATGGCGCCTTCACGGGCCAGAGCTGCTTCTTTGCAGGAGTGGACGTGGCGGTCGAGGAAGCACTCTGTACAGTCGTAGTGCCGTTGTTCGCCAGCTGCAGCATTTTTTTGTCATATGCGACCCGATCGAGCTGTGGGAGTGTAACTACGTGTGTACTCGTTGCTGCATCCGATTCCGCCAATGCGGTGTATTGAATGACATTACTCAACGAAAGTACCCACACGATGCCACTGACCGCCGCAAGCGCGACGATAGAGGCAGTGATGATCCCCACATGTTTAGTGACTGCGTGTTTTTTTGTCGTGCGTGCCATACGTGCAATGAGGTATTACTGTATCACACGCACAACGCACCGTGCTCAACCAGCACTATTTTTGTAGCACGAGCGTGCGGCGAATCGCATCAAATCCAGAAATGAGCTCCTGTTCATTGAATTCACGGACCATTCCTTCAGGGAAGTTCTGTATCGCACCATAGTGTATGTAGTAACGGATGGCGGTGCACGGACTCGAGCTCGCGACCGCGTACACAGTCTCGTCGTAGCGGTTTCCTGCTCCTGCATCGGCGGTGGTGGCCATCGAATAGGTGACTCCGCCGTCGGTCACGAGCTTGGTCTTGGTGCCTGCCATGACGAACGGTGTCGCTGTACACGAGGCGAGGCCCGGGATTTGTTCGATGCTGATATATGAGTCGCTGCTGAGATTGGTGCCCGTTGCAACGTTGCCGGGGATGGTGAATTTCACACCGTCGATCGTCTTGGTCGGACCGAGCGCCTGATACTGATACGACTCATCGACAGAATAGACGTCGGGATACTGCGATGCGTCCGCCGCAGGGACATTGGGTATCTGCAGGCTAAACCCGCGGATACTACTGATGTACGCTGTAGATAACACAGCGGGTGCCTTTGACGTGTCGAGGCAGTTGGTGTATGTCTGCTGATTATTCTCCATCACGAATGCCCCATCTCCCTTTTCCCAGAATATAAATGATTCGTCAGCGTTGGCATACCGCGCGCCGTCGGCGGAAATGGTCTGCGGTAACGTCGTGGTGCGACCGTCGCTGAGTGTTACGACGACGTGTCCGCCCGGGATCGGCGGCACTGCGGCAGTACCGGGCGTCGACGTGCCATCATAGAATGCGGCCTCGATCGTTTTCGCGGCATCGCATGCGTATGAGACCGATGCGATCAGCTTGCCTTCAGTCGAGGTGGTGCTTGCTTGCTCGGAATGAACGATCACGAACCATACCGCGAGCATGAGAGCGATGATAACGACAATGATCGGTAATATTCGGTTCATAGTATAAAACGTTACTGCCAATAATGCGTATTCAGTATGTCACACTCCTACTCCTCTATATGCACACGAATCATCATTATAGTGATGTCTGATTAAGCAGCGGTGAAGAACCTGCCACCGCACATGCCTCGCGGCATTCTGACGAACAAAAGGCTCTTTCACGTTCGTCGGTACAGCCCGCGCATGCAAGAAAATGCAGATGACACCATTCGTTTGCACAATTCACATAGGTCTCGCATTTCGTGTCGCACAGCCGGCACGTGCCGACGACCTCTCGTTCTCCGCCGAAATGCATGGTGATCCGCTCGTCAAACGTATAGAGCGTGCCCTTGAAATCCTTGCCGGGGAATTTCTCCATATAGGTATGGATCCCCCCGTCGAGCTGATACACGTGTTCAAATCCCTTGTGCTGCAAGTACGCCGACATCTTCTCGCAGCGTACGCCACCGGTACACACGGTCACAATGGTCTTATTTTTGAGCGGCTCGAGCTTATGCACGACGAGCGGCAAGTGGCGCGCAGCTGAAATCCCCGCCTCGACCGAATGCTCAAAACGTCCGGATGCAAATTCATAGTCGTTGCGCATATCCACGACCACAAAATCGCGCTGCGATTCATACCACGACCGCAATTCTTCGGCGGTCAGTTTTGGCGCGGTACGCACGCGCGGGTCCGCTTCTTCCTGGGTGAAGCCGGTACTGACGAGCTCATCACGCACTTTCACCGAAAGGTCCCGGAAGCTTCCGCCGGTACCGCGACTGCGCTTGATATCGATATCAGTAAATCGTTCGTCTTTTTTGAACTCATCGGCAAACGCCTCGGTATCATCGATAGTACCTTCGAGCGTCGCATTGATCCCCTCGTGAGCCACAATCACACGCCCCTTCAATGCATGAGTTGCGGCAAGCGTGCGGACATGATCGGCGAGCTCTTGTGGAGACTCGACCGTGGTGTAGCGATAAAAGAGCAGCACCTGATGTGCCGGGGCAGTCGTATCTGAGTGCAGTGCGTCCATTTCTGCACTATAGCAAAAAAGGGTTGGGCCGACAGTCTATACGATCGGCTGCGTGCAGAATGAACAGCGCTTGGCCGCAAGCGGCACCTCGCTCATACATTCAGGGCACTTTTTGGTAGTGGGGTCGGCCGGCGGCTCTTTACGGGAACGCGCGATAATTACGTTCATCGGCTTGATCACAAAGAAGAAAATTGCACTGGCCACGAGCAAGAATGATATGAAGGCATTGATGAAATCACCATACATGAACCTGCTACCGTTGAGTGTAAAGACCAGTCCGGAAAAATCGGGCACTTTTGCGACGGCGGCAATGAGCGGCGTCAAAATATCCTTAACCAGTGCCGTTACGACCGCACCAAATGCGGCACCGACAACCACGCCCACCGCAAGGTCGACTACGTTTCCGCGAAGCAGGAACTGCTTGAACTCATTGAGCATATTCATGAATACGAGTATACCACCGCTCACTTGTGATGTTCAAGGCATGAAAAAAATACCGGCTCGCGCCGGTATTTTTTTGACTATGCTGCTGCCTCTTCGACTGCAGGTGTCGCCTCGGGAGCTTCCGTCTCTTCCGGGGTCGGAGTAACTTCTACTTCAGTCGGTTCGACTGCAGGAGTTACGGGAGTATTTTCATCCGTCATATTTCAATAGGTATTAGCGTTTAGTAAGCGGTCGAGGTGCAACCTTAACACGCATATCATTAACAACCTATGAAGTCGCGCGATTCGCACCGAAAATTAGTATTTCGGTTTGTTCTTTCGCGCATCAAGCATCGCCCGCTTGGTAGCGAGACGCTTGGCGGTCTTGTGAGAACGCGACTTGCGAAAGCCGATATCTACGTTTGCTCGTTTTGCCATGGCCGACAGTATAACCTAATTTATAAGAATGTCAGGCTCGGAAACAAATGTGCTTCTATGCACTTGTTGTGTTACCGGCAAAGGCAGTTTCCAGAGCGGCGATGTCAAATTTCTTCATGGACAGAAACGCTTTCGTAACACGCTCGATCTGCTCCGGTGTGCCCTCACGCATCATCTGTTCCATTCGTCTCGGGCTGATCTGCCACGCCACGCCATACTTATCTTTGAGCCATCCGCATTGCTCTGCCTGAGGAACTGCCGAGAGCATCTCCCAGTAATGATCGATTTCCTCTTGTGTATCGCACATGACCATGAGCGAGATCGCTTCACTGAATCCGAAGCCGTGTGGATGTGCACTATCCATCGCGGCGAACCACTGACCTTCGAGCATGAAATCACTGAACATGACCGTCCCCTCTTTATCCGGCTCGCTGCCCGCTGTATACTGCGCGATCGTACCGCGCTTCGATCCTTTGAAAACGGACATGTAAAAATCCGATGCTTCTTCCGCCTTGCCCGCTACACTGCCGGTGAACATGAGCGACGGAATGATCGCAGGACGCGGCTCACCTTCCGGCTTCGTGTAGATCAATTGCCACGTCACGCCGTACCGGTCCTGTATCCAGCCATATCGTTCGCTGAAGGGATACGTGTCCAGCGGCATGAGCGCGGTCCTACCGTCGGAAAGCTTGCCCCAAAGCTCGTCTATATGCGATCGTGCATCGGAGTCCTGCGAGGGATCGAAATTTATCATAAATGATATTGAGGGATTGAGTTTGAAGTATGGTCCGGCACTGATCGCCATGAATGAGTACCCCATCAGATCAAAATTCATCACATCACAATCGCCCGACGGCGTGTTGTGCAGCACTGTCGCATTCGTGATCTTTGAATTTGGAAATGCCGACACGTAGAACTCTGCTGCTTCCTTTGCTTCCTTGTCGAACCAGAGGTGTGGGATTATTTTTTGCATGTAGATATTATAGCAACTTTGCAGATGTGGTATGCGTGAACAACTGGGAAAGGTCAGACATTGCTTCGATCGATTCCCAAACACCGCCTATCAGCGTTTACCAAGACTTCTGAACACCGCGCTTGGCGCCATGTATTCGTCGGTGATTTCATGTATGAGGAACTCATCTCCTGCGTCGAAATTGTGCGTCGCATCCGTCATGACATCCGCGAGATGCGGGCCGCATTCTTCGCGCACTTGCACCGTGAGCGGCAACATTTCTACACCGTGCTCATGAAAGACCTGGATGCGGTGATTGCCGGATTCAAGTCGAAATTTCTTGTTGCGCAGTCCTACGCGCATGATGAGCGGCTCATGCAAGCCTTCAGAGAGAATATTTTCCCAGAGTACTTCACGACTGACGATCGTGCCATCCATGAGATCCGCCTCAGGAGATACGTCGCGTCCCCAGTATTGCCAAATCCATTCAGTAGGCACGAGCTCGATCTTCCCCGCCACCGACTGCGCGAGCATTCCCGTATTCTCCTTTACCGGTAAAAATTGTAATGTGCCAAGCCGCATGTCCATATAGCTCATAGTATAGTATATGAGTTTGGGTCTCACACGCACATCATATGAGGTCTTGCCGTAGCACAAAAACCGGCCAAATGGCCGGTTTTTGTGTGATTGAGATTGCGCCTTACTGTACGCGTTTATAGGTCGTCGCACCGCCGCGATCCATGTACGTGAGTGTGAGCGTATTGGTATCTGCTGAAAGACTGACCTTAAAGTTCTGCGTATCGGACTGAGAACCGGTCGATGTCGTCTGCAAATATACCGAATTCGTATCGATCGGGAACGATACGACCTTCGGGGCATTATCCTTGGTGAAAACTACGAAGAGGCCATTCGAGAGCTCTTTGTTGTCATACCACCAGACCACCTGATCTCCACTCTTGAATTCGATAGCGTTCTTCGCGTCGGTCGTATCCTGCCATTTTCCGATGATGCTCTCGCCCACTACCAGCGAAGCATCCGGCCTTGATCCGGTCGGCTGATCGCCCGCATCAGCGGAAACGTTCCCGGCTGCAGCGTTCGATGTTGCATCAGCGGGAGCCGATGCCGCCTTATCGCCTTGTGAATAAAAATACCATCCGCCTGCAACCACGACCAAGAGAATGATGACGCCCCAGATCAGTTTCTGCATATGATATGCATTTGTTATCAAAAAATACTAATACGTTATTTTATGCATGACCCCACAGCCCCGTCAACCGGGGTCGAGGCATGGCACAAATTTGGAACCGCACTATTGAGCAGTGTCTGATCGTATTTGATCTCTTTTTGTTACAGTTAGATATATGACGAGTGCCAGAATCGCAGCGAGAAATATAAAGCTCGCATTTGTCGTACCCAATCCCAAGCCACCATCATCATGTGACTGCGAAAGATAATCACCAATTGATGCACCCAATGGTCGCGTGAGAATATATGCGATCCAGAATGCGAACACGGCATTGAGTTTAAGCCGATATGCGATGTATACAACCGCAATGAGTCCTCCGAAGATGAATGCGGAGGTAAGATAACCCAGGTCAAACCTCTCTGCACTGAGATCGCCAGCAGCTGTGCCGAGTGCAAAGGTGAAAAGTATCGCCAGCCAGTAAAACGCTTCTCTCTTTCTCGTGACTATACTGTGAATCGAAAGTGTGTTTTCACTCGCATACCAAGCTGCAAAGACTGCGGCAAGAGCGACAGAAAAGATGAGGGTTGTTGTGACTAACGATATACCGAAATTGTCGGTCAGATTGTCGGTTATAAGTGTACCAACAACGCTAATGAGTACGACAGTGAGCCAATAGATTGAGGGTACATATTTCCAAACTCTAAACTGGAAAAATAGTGCAACAATCAAGATGGCGCCGATTACGTAAGTGGTATTCGTGAGTCCGAACCCAAGGGTGTCGTTGAGAAAGTCGGCCGCGGTCTCCCCGACCGTTGTACAGAGGATTTTAATTATCCAGAAATAAAGAGTTACTTCCGGAACCTTATTGAGCATTTGCCTGAGCGTCTGCATATCTATATTCTACATTACGATTTGGGGGACTAGGATTCGAACCTAGATTAAGGGCTTCAAAGGCCCCTGTCCTGCCATTAGACGATCCCCCAGCACCGCGAACAAAGACTAATCAAACCTTCCAGACGCATATGAGGATAACGCATTTCCTAGAATATAAAAGGCGTATGAATGGTCAGAGTGAGAAAAGCGCCGCAACGTGCGGCGCTTTCGCGTTTGTGCTGAAGTCTACGCCTCATAGTCGGGCCTTTCGGGCACGGCCCGCTTCTGTTTTTCAATCCATTCGACCAAGCGACCGAGGACAGCGCTGTCAGTCGTTGCCAACATGCGTGCTGCACCCAAGCCGGCATTTTTGGCGCCCGCTTTGCCGAAGCCAGCAAAAAGCAGCGGGACGCCCTCGGGCATACCGATCATGGAGCCGACTGCGCATTGGTCATTGAGAGTACTCGACTTGCTCAGCACAGCCACGCCGATCACCGGCAAACAGGATTCGGAAGCCGACATACCGGGAAGATGGGCGGAACCGCCCGCTCCGGCGATGATCACCTTGAAACCGTTGACTCGCGCGCTCCGTGAAGCAGCTGACATCCGATCAGGCGTCCGATGCGCAGATGTAATACGCGAATCATGCGATATTCCGAGCTCGTCGAGCACATCACGCGTGTGCTTCATGGTGGCGGCGTCAGATTGAGATCCCATCAGAATAAGAACGTCTGCCATTGCCAGTACTCCTTGGCTGTTTACTCTGCAAGGACTCTATCTAAGTGGCACAGGGAGCGCAAGAGGACTTTTATCGAAGCTTCACGGTGCTCATGATCTGGGTGAAGTCGTTGAGTATCGCATCATCAGTTGAGAGGAAGGTGACGCCTGCCATCATGATGTAGCTCTTGTGGGCAAAGACGAAGCTGTTGCCATAGTAGAGGCCGCTCCAGGTGTAGGCGTAGGCATTGGTCCCGCCGATCATTGCGTTCTGCATCGTCGGATCCACGGCAAGATGATAATTCGAATTCTGCGTATTTTTGATCCAGTCCTGCACGAGACTATTCTTCGGATTGGAATAGATATCGAGGGTGATTGCGGTCGGGCCTTCGCCGTTGTTCGGTACGACTGCCGAAGTGCTCGTGAGTGTGATCGAGTGATGATTGAGCGCCTTATTCTTCGGATCGCTTACATCCTTCTGTGTGAGCGCGTAGCTCGAAGGATAATTGAAGGCGATCCCGTACGTATCGCTGGTATACAGAAGCGCAGTGACAGGGCCGTTATCGATCACTTGCACGGTGCCGCTCGTGCTTGGCTCTGCGCGATGCACCCGGTACGAGATATAGCCGACGACGAGGGCTACGAGTACTGCGGCAGCAATGAGGATGTAGGTGTTTCGTTGTGAATACATAAAGAGGTACGATGAATGAACGCTTCTGTTATGACCGCGGTGCTGAATCCCCGGTTATATCTATTATAGCTAATTCGAGCGGCAAATGTGGGACCGCCGCATATGCCATCCGGGCGTAGGCCTCGAGCAGGATTTTGAGCATATCAGAATTTACATTAGCCTCTTTTGACAATTCCGCGGCCATCGCCGCATCGGCTTCCGAAAGTTCGCCCGAAAGTTTCTTCGCAAGATCCGGCGCATAGCGCATGAGCAGGATGACGCGCATGCGGTGAATGAGCAGCTTCGCGAGCGTACGTGCATCCATCATGTCCGCGACCGCTTCATTCATTGCTTTGAGTGCTCCCGCCGCGTCCTTTTTCGCCAGTCCGGTAAGGATCGCGCGGACGATCTCGCCGCGCGGCGCCCCGCTCACCTGCTCGACTTCCTCCACGCTCACCTTCTTGTCGTCGGACACCGCGAGTATCTTTTGTAATATAGAGAGCGCATCGCGGAACGATCCTTCTGCCAGGAGTGCGACGAGCTCGGCCGCAGATCGCTCAAGCGTGAATCCTTCTTTCTTCGCTACGTCGGTCACGATCTGCGAAAGTATCTCGCGCGTCGGCTGTTTGAACGTGTAGATCTCGCAGCGCGATTGGATCGTCTCGGGGACTTTGTCGCGGTCGGTCGTCGCGAGCACGAAGATTGCATGCGCCGGCGGCTCTTCAAGGGTTTTCAAAAATGCGTTCCATGCTTCCTTAGTCAGCATGTGCGCCTCATCGATTATGTAAAATTTGTATTCCCCTTCGAATGGGCGTGCATACACCCCCTCGCGAAGCTCACGGATGTCGTCGATCCCGCGATTCGAGGCTGCGTCCATTTCGTAGAGGTCTTTGTCGCTAACCCCGAGCGACTTCGCCAGAATCCGCGCGGTCGTCGTCTTGCCCGTGCCGCGGCCGCCGGCAAAGAGATACGCATGACCAATCTTCTTGTTCTTGATCGCTTTCTCGAGCACGTCGGTCACCTGCGGCTGCCCTTTGACCTCGCTCCAATCGGCAGGGCGATACGTCCGGTAGAGTGTCTGATGTTTTTCGGCCTTCATGCCGGCAGTATAGCAAAAAATGATCCCCGCTCCGATCGACGGAGCGGGGTCAGCATGATCCGACCCTTCTGACACGAAGCGGACGTGTGGCGGAAAGATCGAGCCGAGACTTCTTCTCAATCAGGCCGAGTTCGTTGCGCCGAGCCTGGTCCATACGTTTGATGCGATTGAGAATGTATTCCTTGCTGACTCGATTGAGATACATCGCTGCTCGCTTTGCCACATTTTGCGGTGAGATCCGTACAGATCCGCCCTTCAAGGCAGTTGCCGCCCGTGCGATCGCCGCATCGATGGCCGCGTCATCATCTCGAGGCGCATACGCTCTGTTGGACATTTATGAGTACCTCCCTTCGCCAATATATCCGATGGAGCCAAAACTACAATTCTCCGCGCAATATTTCAAGCGCTTGTTCAAGTGTTTCAGTCTCCATGAGTCGGACACGTAGCTCCTTCGCCCCCTCCCAGCCGCCGATGTAGGCCTTGAAGTGACGCTTCATCACCGCATTGTTGACGAACCCGCTCATATGCTTTTGGAAGAGTTCGATATGTTCGATAAGGACCGTCATCTTTTCCTGCGGCGTCGCGGGACCGTGTTCGCTAAAGAGCCACGGATTGCCGAACATACCGCGACCGATCATGACCACGTCGCAACTCGTCGCAGAAGCCTTAGCCCGCGCATCGTTGAGATCATTTATGTCGCCATTGCCCCCGATAAGCGTTTTTGATCCGAGCGCATCACGTATTTCGACGGCGCGCGCCACGTGTTCCCAGCGCGCCGGTACATCCGACATTTCTTTGCGCGTGCGCGCATGAATGACGACCGCCGCTGGTTCTTCCTCCAAAAGCTGCGGGAGCCATGTCTCGAGTTCATTCTCGTTGTATCCGATGCGGGTCTTGACCGAGACCGGCAGCTCTCCCGCTCCGCGCTTCGCCGCTCGTATGAGCTCACGCGCCAGCGGCGGATTACGAATGAGACCCGCGCCGCACGATTGCCGCACCACCTGATCCGCCGGACAGCCCATGTTGATATCGACGCCGTCGAAGCCGAGTTCAGCGCACAGCTTTGCTCCCGCTTCCATATATTCCGGAGTCGCCGAGAAAAGCTGTGCTACGATCGGCCGCTCGATATCGGAAAATTCGAGCTTCTTGCGCAATTTTCGCAATCCGTCTTCGTCGGCACGTGCCAGACCATCGGCGGAGGTGAATTCGGTATAGAAAACGCGAGGAATTTTTGGATCGCTGTATTTAGCGATCAGTGTGCGAAATGCGACATCGGTCACATCCTCCATGGGAGCGAGTGCGAAAAATGGCTTGGGCATGCGGCCCCAGAATCCGTTCATTGAGAAAACATACCACAATGCGACGAAAAAACGTTGACTCGTATGAAGTTCGGAGGCATAGTGTTCGCCAGCAGGCAGATAGGTACAACGTGCTGTTTGCGCAATCGAAATTACGAGGGGAATAATGCCACCGCTAAAGCCACCAAGTCCAGCGATCGGCCGTACCGGTCGTGCTGAAATCGTTGCACGTCATTCGGTTGACGGAAAGATACCGTCCTATCTCGTGCCTGATCTTTCTCTCAGGGGTCTGGGGGAACAAATCGAACGGATGTTCAATGACACCGAGCCAGGTAGCGCATCGTTCGACACTGGCCAGCCCGAGCAACCGATTGAAGCATAGTAACCATCAATCTAATCGATGATGGAATCAAAGGGGCGATCCATCGGATCGCCCTCACTTTTTTATACGGCCGTTTGATCCTGCCCCTTCAATTTGTAGTACACACGGTTGCCGAATCTGAGATCTATATATTCCAGATTCTCCTGTTGACCCTTGAGCACATCGGATCCGAGCACCAGCTGAATATTACGCGCCAGCGCATTGGCATCTTCACCATACGATGCCTTGAGCAAGAATCCCTGTGAGAACATGATCGAGAAATCCTGATCGTCCTGCACATCGACGCTCATCGGCGTAAGGTCGTCATTTTGTATGAGCAAATGCAGCAGCGCCAGAATGCCAGGCACGTGGCCGGGCGCGAATGTCTGGCCTATCACACTTGTGGTGTCGGTCGCTATTCCGCCGGTAAAAAGGTACGGCTGAGCAAAACGCACAGTATCGGTCGAACTTGCGGCCGCGGAAAAAATGTAGCCCTGATCATCCATCGCATAGCAATCCGACTGAGCTGTCGATGTGCACCACTGTGCCAACGGCGCTCGCTCAACGATTGCGACGGCCACGTTCTGCCCGAACATACCGTCACGCGACACCGTCGCTGTTTTAACGCGAGGGAACGATTCGACGATCCCCTTCTCGATGACTACCTTCGGATAGAGAAAAATATTCGAACGCGAGAGAAAATGATATGAACCGTCGTCGATCACCGAGCCTACATACGATTGTATGAGTGCAGGGTCGAGTTGCTCGGTGCCCTGCACCCGTATGGCTTGTACAGTGACCCGCGGCAGGTAGGACAGCCAGTGCACTCCATAGACGGCACCTGCGATGAGCAGAATGAACATGAAAGCGACGACCGCGCGCAGTTTACGGCGTCGCACCCGTATCGGAGAGACGCCGCGATCGCGGTTGTGCGGTGCCGGAGAAGCAGGACGTGGCCGCGGCGCTTCTATCCGCTTACCGCCACGAAGATCAATTACTTTTCCTGATTTCATCTTTACCCATATAGCCCTGCAATACGTCAGGGATTGCGATTGAGCCGTCGGCGCGCTGATAGTTCTCTACGATCTGGCAGAGAATGCGCGGCATGGCGAGCGCAGTATTGTTGAGAGAATGTACATATCGCATCGTACCGCTTTCGTCGCGGTAGCGGATATTGAGTCGGCGCGATTGGAAATCATGGAAGTACGACGACGAATGTGTTTCGCGATATGTTTTCTCGCTTGGCATCCATGCTTCGATATCGTACTTCTTCACTTGGCCCAAGCCCAGATCGCCGCCGCAGTTGATGACCACGTGATATGGAAGTTTCAATTCTTGCAGGATCGCTTCAGCATTACCGGTGATCTCCTCGTGCAGCCGCACCGATTCGGTGTGCGATGCTTCGCAGAGCACCACTTGTTCGTATTTCACGAATTCGTGTATGCGAAATACTCCTTTTGTATCTTTGCCGTGACTGCCCGCTTCGCGACGAAAACACGGCGAGAACGCAAAGAATTTGATTGGAAGATCTTTTTTGTCGAGGATCTCTTCCTGGTAGTACCCCATGGTGCCTACTTCGGCAGTCCCCGCTAGATATTCGGCATCCTGCGTCTTATACAGATCCTCTTCTGATTGCGGCAAATATCCTGTGCCCATAAATGGTTCGCGGCGCAACAAACTCGGCACGATCATCGGTGTGAATCCTTCTTTGTGCATGAAGCGATCCTCCACCAAGCGCTCGAGCGCCCACACGAGCCGCGCGCCGTCATTTTTCAAAAAGTAGCCGCGAAATCCCGCGACCTTCGATCCGCGCTCGAAATCCGCCATATCGTTGAGTGTCATCAGCTCTACATGATTCTTCGGTTCAAAGTCGAACTTTGTCGGCTCGCCCCACACACGCGTTTCCTGATTGTCGGCATCACTCTCCCCGTCGGGTACCGACATATCCGGTACGTTGGGCACCGCAAGCATGAGCAAGCGCCATTCTTTGAGGATTTCCTGCATCGATTCCTCTTGCTTCTTGAGCTCTTCTTTCAAAGTCGTCATGCCCGCGATGAGCGTCTGTCGCTCCTCAGCGCTTGCCGACGGAATCTTTTCTGACACGCCATTTTGTTCGGCGCGCTTGCCGTCGATAGAGAGCTGGAGCTCGCGACGCTTATCATCGAGTTCGATGAGCCGGTTGATATCGACATCGATATGCTTCTTCTTCGCCCCGGCGATGACCACATCTTTATTGTCGCGAATGAATTTGATGTCCAACATAGTGGTATGATTTTAGCACCATGCTGGACGCCCTCCAACTGCTCAAGCCCAGTGAATTCCCACCGCTCCTTCAGGAAATTCCCGACCGGCCGAAACAGCTGTACGTGCGCGGCACGCTTCCGTCGACGGATCACAAATGGCTCGCCGTGGTCGGATCGCGCGCCTGCACCGACTATGGCCGGCGTGTCTGCAAATATCTGATCGACGGCCTACGTGGTTATCCCGTCGTGATCGTTTCCGGTCTTGCCTACGGGATCGATGCCGAGGCACACCGCAATGCACTCGATGCCGGATTGCCTACTGTCGGCGTCCCCGGCTCCGGCCTGGATTGGAATATATTGTATCCGCGCGCCAATGTGTCACTCGCTCGCGAGATATTAGAGAAAGGCGGCGCACTCCTTTCGGAAGAAAAGCCCGATATGAAAGCGACCGACTACACCTTCCCCAAGCGCAATCGAGTGATGGCGGGCCTCTGCCATGCGACGCTCATGATCGAGGCCCGGGAAAAGTCGGGAAGCCTCATCACTGCCAAGCTGACGACTGAATATAATAGAGATCTGCTCGTGGTGCCCGGCTCGGTCTTCAGCGCAGAGAGCAAGGGCACACACCAATTTTTGCGCCTCGGTGCGACCGCCGTTACGGCGCCCGAAGATATCCTCGTGGCACTCGGTATCACCAAGCGCGAAGGCGCCACATCGCTCACAGCGCTCCGCACTGATCTATCCGACGATGAGAAACGTGTCTTCGATATTATCGCGTCACCTGTCTCGCGCGACGAGCTTATCGAGTCGCTCGAACTCCCGATATCCGAGGTCAATGTGCTGCTTTCAATGATGGAAATAAAGGGGCTTATCGTAGAAGAGCTCGGCGTCGTACGAATGAAGTAAGCCGTTGCCAAACAAGGTAAGTAGTTGCATAGTGAGCCGAGACGAATAGTACAGCCCCGCGTCGTGAGGGCCACAGGGATATAAAAAATGTCTAAGACGCTGGCGTGGATGTCCGATCCGGACGAACGGAGCAAGAAGATCGTTTTTCTCGTTAAAGCTGGCGTAAGCAGGAAGGTGATCCGTGCCATCACCGGCTGGTCCAACAATCAGATGGCCGGTAAGGCAGCCCGAGCCGGCATCAGCTTCGATAAGTTCAAAACGATTGCGACTGCACTGATGAAAGAGCCGCTGTTGAATGTCGGTTTCTCTGAGAAGGAGGTCGTACGAGTGCTCAGCGAAGCCGGGGAACCGGAAAAGATTGGGAAGGTTTCTCCCAAGGCCTCAAAGGCTTCGCACGCGCCTTTCGGCAGAACAAGCAAGAAAGATAAGCCTCTGGAGAAAGGTCGGGAAAAAATTGTAGCAAAGAAACAACCTGTTTCTGATGCAGTTCCCCAGCCGGTTCAAGATCCCGTTACTCTGCCTCAGCCCGAGAAGAAAACGGGTGACCACGTGACCTTGGCAAAACTCACGGGGACTGAAGAGTCGGCACGTCCTACCGATGACGAGGTCAATGCCCGGTTCAGGCAGGACATTGCGGAGGAAGTCGAGAAACAGGTGAAGGCCGCTCGACCCGTTCTCGCGACTGAGAAGGCCGAAGTCGTCATCGTGCCCGTTCGAAAAGCTGCCCATGAAAAAACTGAAGGCGGCTGTCAATACGAACTGTCGGTCGTGCGATCACTCAAAG
>CAIRSC010000002.1 GCA_903881205.1 uncultured bacterium
CAGATCATAGGACGCATCGCCTTCACGGCGGTCGCCGTGCCGACTGCGTCGGCTGTTGTTACGGTCACCCAATAACGGATCTTCTCGCTTATCTGTACTTATTTTGGTATATAGTAGGTACGTTTGGATGGCGACTGTGGTGTAACGGTTAACACTGGAGCTTGTGGAGCTCTCGATCAGGGTTCGATTCCCTGCAGCCGCCCAAAAATAAACGAAGCGAATTAGTGACCGTGGCCGATTCCCTCCAAACAAAAAATTAGGTTACTATTTAGCCTTATGCAAATCAGCCTTATCATCCCCGCACATAATGAGGCTGAGTTCATCGGTCCGTGTCTGGAATCAATTGAGCGGTACGCAGCGGGAAAATTCCACGAAGTCATTGTCGTAGACAATGCATCGGTTGACGGAACAGGGCACGTCGCTGCTCGGTACGTGGGAGTACGCGTCATTCGTACTGAAACAAAAGGTCTCACACACGCACGCCAGATTGGTCTCGATTCATCGAGCGGGGAGTATGTGGCGTATATCGACGCCGACTGCCGCTTGTCGGCGAGCTGGTTTGCAATGGCTGAGAAGCATGTTCAGGACTTTCCCGATGCGGTGGTCTGGAGCGGTCCAGTGCGCTACTACGACGGCTCGTGGTTCCTCCGCGGCCTTGTGGTCGTCACTCAGCGCATCCTGTATCCGTTCACTATTACGCTCATGGGCCAGTGGGTGCTCGGCGGCAACTTCATAGCGCGCCGCAGCGCGCTGATGAAAACGGGAGGCTTTGATAAAACGATCGCATTCTACGGAGAGGACGCCGACATCGGTCGCCGACTCTCGAAGCTCGGGCCGTCAAAATTCAAAATGGATCTCTTCCTCTACACATCTGCCCGACGAATCATTCGCGAAGGCGTGATACGCACCTATGCGCGCTATGCGATCAATTTTATCTGGAACATGCTGTTCCATCGCGCTTTCACCAAGGTGTACACCGATATCCGCGCTTAACGCACCGGAGTCCAGTTGTCCGAGCCCGAACGCTTGAACAACACAAGCCAGATTTCGTCGCGTATCCACGTATAGAGAAGCTTTGGCCAGCCCCATTCATGTTCGCGCCTTCCGGCGTACAGAACGTAGAGGTCCTTCGCGAAGATCACCGTGCCCACTTTCTTAAGCCGTTCAAAGACATCGTGGTCTTCTCCCGTGACCAGATCCTCGCGAAACCCATTGATCCGCTCGAACGAGCTTTTACGCGCCATAATGAATTTACCCGAACCGACTTCGCGGGCGCCGATCATTATGTTCGTGATCCACAGAAAGAAGCGGTCGGAGATCGTCGCGATCTCAGGGTAGATCCACTGAGGCATCGCTATGCCGACAACGGCCTCATCTTCAAATTTTGTCAGCACCTTTTGCATAAACGCTTCGATGTCGGGCAGGATTACGGTGACGTCAATAAAAAGTATGTACTCGCCGGTCGCACGGGCCGCGCCATCATTACGCTGTCTTGAGGGAGAGCGTATATCGGATTCATTTAGGACAACCTGCGCTCCTGCTGCGCGCGCTACTTCCACGGTC
>CAIRSC010000003.1 GCA_903881205.1 uncultured bacterium
ATCGAGAAGCAGCGAACGATGCTTCAAATAATAGAGGTCGTATGAAAGTTTTTCTTTGGTCTCGATGATGTCGGCGCCGTGGTGCGGATGACGATCGTGACGTACCTGCGCCCAGCCGGTGAGCCCCGGTGAGACGAGGTAGCGGGCGTTGTAGTACGGAATACGCGCATTGTACTGTGCCGCCAGCGCAGGAAGCTCTGGGCGCGGCCCCACGAGCGAGAGGTCACCACGGAATACGTTCCACAGCTGCGGAAGCTCATCGATACGCAGGATGCGCAGCCACTTACCGACGCGCGTCACGGTGAGTGTGGATTTGCCGCCTGCGCCGTACTCACCCTGATCGTTGCCGCTCATGCTGCGAAATTTCACAATATGGATCGGGCGCTCGAAACGACCGACGCGCTCCTGTGTGATAAAGAACGGTCCGCCATCGTCGAGCTTGATCGCGAGCAACACAAAGGGATAGATGGTCAGAGAAATGACTCCGGCGATGAAAGATCCGGTAATGTCGATGATCCGCTTCACGACGTCATACACACGCGAAGCACTCAGATTGCGCAGCACCCATTCGTAATCTATGAGCGAGAGCGGCACGCGATCGAACACTTCCTGGTACAAATCCGCTGCCTCAACGAGCGCGAAACGATTCTTCTGGAATGCCGCGTCATAAATAATAGGAAGTGCGACACCGACTGCGGGATCGGAGAAGTCGACGACGAGGAATGTTACATCATCTTCTTCCGCGACGCGGCATGCCTGTTGGATCACCTCATGCGAAGGGGCTACCGCCGTATCAATCACATAATCAAATGAGAATGTCGAATGTGAATCGTTGGCGATCTCATGTGCGAGTGCTTTGGCGTCCGCTCCATGTGCGATGAGCACACCCTTGAGCGCTTTCGAGCGTGGCAAGCGTATGAAGATCATTGCACGCCACGCGAAAATGAGCAGGAACGACACGACCAGATAGAGTACGAGGATCGTTTTCGGAGAAAGTCCGAACGAAGGCACGAAAAAGAAGAAGAGTGCCGCGATCATCATGTTGATGATCTGGGTGTAGAGAATAGTAGTTATGAGACGGCTGCGAAAGATACGTGTGTGCCTGCCGTAGAGTCCGGCGAGGAAGAATACGACAATCCACGCCACGAAGAGGAGCGAAAAGGGGCGCAAGTGAACCATAAAGAGCCCCATACTCGGCGGCTGGAAATAGCGCAGCAACAGAGAGAGCCACAACGAAGCTACCAAAATGGCTATGTCTCCCACCAAAAGCAGCAGGTATTCGCGTCGGGGTACGAGTGTCATACCCATTCACACGAAATGGCATGGCCTTTTACGGCAGCCATGCCCGTCGTGCTCGGAACATTATTGATATTCATATTTTTTTGATATAGCCTCGCACTTCGACGGCAGAGTTATGCCATTTCGTGTGTGGGGTCATATCTTTCGTGTATCATGGCATTGAGACCCCTATGAATCAAGAAACGCCTCGCACGGTCCTCTTTCTCATCACCAAAGCGACCTGGGGTGGGGCGCAAAAATATGTATTCGATCTAGCGACCCACCTGCCACCGGGACAATTCACTGCAGTACTGGCGTTCGGCCAGCCGGGACGACTTTCGGAGGCACTCGCGACCCGAGCGATCCCGACGCACTGTATTCCCTCTCTTGGCCGGGACGTAGCGATCATTTCGGACATACTGAGCTTTTTTCAGATCTTGAAATACCTCAAGAGCGAACGGCCCGACGTACTCCATCTCAATAGTTCAAAAGCTGCAGCTCTTGGCGCACTCGCGGGGCGCATGACAGGCATTAAGCATATCGTGTTCACCGCACATGGCTGGCCGTTCAAAGAAGATCGCGGACCGCTCGCAACATGGCTCATATACCTGTTGAGCTGGAAAACGGTCCTGCTTGCCCATAAAACGATTGTCGTATCGAAGGTCGACGAACAGATCGGCAGCAGGATGTGGTGGAGTGCCGGCAAAATAGAGAGAGTACCGATCGGACGAGAGCCGGTGCAATTTCTGCAGCCGCACGAAGGATTCCGGGCAATGTTTGGAAAAGTCCCCCCGCCGCTTATTGCCGGTGCCACGCTGCGTCTCGCGTCGATCGCGGAACTCACTGCGAATAAGGGCATTTCATATGCAATCGATGCCGTGGAACATCTGACACATCGCGGCACGGATGTCATCTATGTTGTCGCGAGCGAAGGCGAGGACAAGGAATACCTGCAAAATTATGCGCGCGAAAAGGGTGTCTCTGAGCGCGTTTTCTTTCCGGGCTTCATCGCCGATGCGGCAAAAAATCTTCGCGGCTTCGACGCATACTTGTCTCCATCAATCAAAGAAGGGCTTCCCTATGTGCTCATCGAAGCCGCGCAATCGGGCATTCCCGTGATCGCGACCACTATTGTGCACGAAGACTTTTCACAGTTCCCACAATTCACATTCGTTGCGGCACGCGACGGGCTTGCATTGGCAGATGCCGTGGAACGGGTGGCAAAAAAATCACACGCGCACGTGGCGAATGATCCGTTTCCGCTTGCTGACATGATCGACCGTACCGTGGCTCTATACAGCCGTTAAAAAGCTCCTATCAGCTCGGTCTCGTCGCGCGCCTGGATCGTCGGACGCGCATTGCGGCGGAATCCCATGAGCACGCCGAGTGCCGCATATTCGGTAAGTAGGTGCGATCCGCCGTAGCTCATGAACGGCAGTGTCGTGCCGGTGATCGGAAGCAATCCCATGTTCATACCCACATGCACGATGAACTGTGAGAAGAAATAGATCGCGATGCCGACCGCGAAGAGCGAATCGAAGTTGTCTTCTCCGCGCGCCGCGATTGCGAGGATCCGTACGATGACGATACCAAATAAGCCGAAAAGAATGATGACCCCGTAGAATCCCCACTCCTCTGCATACGCCGCGAACACGAAGTCGGTCTGATATTCAGGCAGGAATTGCAATTTTGATTGCGTTCCGTATCCGACTCCCTTGCCCGTCAACAGTCCCGATCCCACCGCGACAGTTGATTGATATGCGTTATACCCGGTACCGCGGATGTCGGCCAGTGGATGCAGGAATGTGAGGATGCGCGCTTTCTGATACGGGTGCAATCCGTAATGCCACAGCCCGCCGCATATGATGGCGCCGGAAATGAAGAGCACTGCAAGGTGCTTCCATGAAATACCGGCTACGAGCACCATGCCGAACCAGATGGAAAACACAGTAATCGCCGAGCCGAAATCGGGCTGGAAGAACGCAAGGACGAAAAGCACAAAAGCGTACAAGCCCGAGACGACGATATGGCGTATGTGCTTAATCTCTATGTGGCGGCGGGCAAAATATTTTGCGAGCATCGCGACAAGGATGAGCTTTGCTGGATCGACCGGCTGCACCGCGAAGAATCCGAGATCGAAACGATTCTGCGCGCCCTTCACGACAGATCCGAAGAGAAACACAAGACTGAGCAGAAAGATAACAATGCCATAGGCACCCACCACGATCGGCGTCCGGCGCAAAAAACGGTAGTCGGGAATGCTGGCAATAAAGAACACGACGAGCGCTGCCGATACCCAGATAAGCTGTTTATCGAAAAAAGCGTTCTCCGATGAAAATGAACGCATCGTCGAGATCCCGAGGAGCGATACGAGCACCGCAGAGCCAAGGAGGAACCAGTCGATATGGGCGAACGCGCGCGCCCGCGCATCGGCCGCCCGCTGAAATCGCCGCATCATATCTAGAAGGAGCTTGGCGCTGTGACTACTTTAATATCGACGCGTCCTACCGGCACGTGGAAGGGATTCGGCCAGGTGAATACGATCGACTGATCCGTTCCTGCAGGGAGAGCATCGACCGCTGTCTGCGATGCCGCAAAAGCATTTCCCGCCGGATCGAACGCCGTGACGATAAATATCACGTTCTTTAGATCTTTGACCGATGTATTGGTCGCAATGGCCGAGACACGCGGCACGGTCTGTGTATCGGTCACACTGGTGTCGTGGATATTGATCACTGATGATGTATCGCTCAGTTTTTCCCACTTTAAGGGAGCGGTGAATTCGAAATATGCGTGTGTCACGACACGATTGCCCGTGTCGACTGCTCCGGAGAAGATCGGCGTGATGGTTCCCGGCATGAGCGGCGTCGTCCCGCTTTGTTCCGCGACCAGGATATTATTGGCATCATAGAGACCAAATTTGTATGACGCCTGGAGTACACCAGCCGTCGCATTCTGATTGCGGATATACGTGACGGCATTATAGGAGCCATCGCGCACCCGAAATGCGCGCGTCCACAAGATCGCCTCCGAACTGAGCGCATGCGGATCGAGGAGCTCGCACGGACCGCCCATGTCCACCGCTGTCTCCCCCTGGTTTTGAATACCGTCAAAACATGAGACCGGGATAGTGAAATACCAGTGTGCGATCGGCCCGCCGATAATGACCAGGAAGAAGACGGTCACGCCGACGGCATATGAGGTTCTCCGCTGTGAAGCCCAAGACATGTACAGATTATAGCTCAAATGCGTTCTTGAATCCCTTCCTCGGGAATCAGTTGACTTCGGACAGTCACGCGCCCATGATGACTTGCGGTTCTTAGGGAGGATCCCATGACACCTGAAAGACAGTCACTCTGCAGTGACATTGCGTTTGGATGCCTCGGTGGCACAATCGGCGACGCAATAGGTCTCATTGTGCTTTCCAAAATGAAGCTAACGATCTATCCGTCCTTTGATTACAGTTTCCTCGGCCTGCTCTGTGCCGGCACCCTCATCTTCTGGATGTGCTCACTTCCTTGGGAAGAGGATGGGTCGCAGATCCGGAGTGAACCTGATTCAAAAACGAAAGCGCCCGAGTGATCGGGCGCCCGTTTCTTTATGGGGCTCTTCTAGAGTTCCTGGAAGACCGGCAGTATGTTCACCGTCGCACTTTCGGAGAACGAGGCCGGTGTGTATCCCGAAAGCGCAGTACACGACAAGGTATACACGGTACGCTGGGCGATCGTGCCCGACAGTTTACCCGATGACCCGGACGACGACGCTGTCCACACATCCCCATTGCTGCCGGTGACCGTGCACGAATCGACATTCGCGACATTCCAATATACGCGAACAGTACCTCCCGCGCGGACAATCGATGGAAGTATCTGCAGATGCCCTGTGTATCCGGTGGTCGATGTGAATGAGGGTGCGGGGGGAATGACGCAGGCACCATTGGAGCACTGGTACGAGCACGTCTGCGAGAAAGAACTGACACATATATTTTGAGGAATCGCGTACACGTACAGATCATTACCGGAACAATACGCCTGCGGCGTGCAGTAGTTGACGCAATTCCCGCCCGAAGAAATATATCCCGTCGGGACCGTCGGCTGATTGCCACTAATATTTGGACACACATCGGCGCTAAATGAGGTACTCGCATAGGCAAAATTCAACCATCCTACATTGGTATCGCCCCACGCGTATCCGCTCATCGTGCCACTGACACCCACTGTCGGGCCATAGCTCGGACTCGTGCCGCTAAGACTGATCCACCCGTCCCACCCCCCGCTTTGTGCCGACCCGCCGGAGAGCGCCTTCAGCCACCCAGCGAGAGCCCCCGATGTGATTCGCGCATTGCACGTTCCCGAGGGACACCCCACAAGGTCCGAACTATTCGCGCTCACCCAGCCGATATTGTCGCTCCATGCGTACCCAGAAATGGTGCCATCGGCAGCCACTGAATAGCCAAAATTATTAGAGCCGCATGAATTACTATTCGAACAATTGAGATCGAGCCAGCCGATCGTATCGCTCCATGCGTAGCCGGTAATCGGTGTGCCGCCCGTAGCCTCTGTCGATACTCCTCGCATCAAAAATACGAACACGACGAACAGCGCGATGAATAGCGTGATAAGAATGCGAGTTCGTAGCATGGTCATACAGCTAGTGCAGCGCCTGCAAAATTTGTAACTTCTCCGCATCTGAGGGGTTTTTGTTTGAGGGAACTGAAAGCGACCGCAGAGTCTTTGATTTTTCTTGTACGGAAGCACTCGACGACGCAGAAAGCGATGCAAGGATGGCAAGTTTCTGATCATCGGACGGGCTTGTTGTTGCCATACCATTCGCAGAGCTCAAATCCTTTCCGCTACGCCATGCACGCAATTGAATCGCACCGAGCGTTACCGCAAGAGCAGCCAGAAAGGCGAGCAGTACGATTGCCAATGGTTTCATGTTGCGGAAAAGGATATTCATATTTTATAGCGATCCCCAGACGGTGCCGTTACAATATTGAACGGCTTGCGTTGCTGTATTATACCGCAACGCACCTGAGAGCCCCGAGGTACAAGTTTCGCCACCATCCCCTATTTTGAGTGCTCCGGCGACATCGAGTGCGACGACAGGACTCTGCGTACCGACACCAACTTTTGATTGAACATAGTCGCTTCCGTACGATGCAAGCGCATTGACCGAAAGTCCGGCATTTTTTACTTGGGCAGTCGTGCCCACATTAATGAGTATCGGAACATTATTGCTCGGCGCAGTGCCCGTGGGACCCGTCCACGCCTGAAGCGCCGATGCAAAAAGGAGTCCGACAAAAAGCACGAACAGGGTCGAGAAAAAACTTTTGAATGAGGATGATTTCATTTGCATATTATTGCACCGCACCAAGTACCTGCGTGCCGTTGTTGCCTGCGGTCCAGGTAATCGTATTGCCGTTGGTCACGATTGCCGCACCCGCTGATCCGCCTGCACCTCCGGACCAGATAGGACCATTTTGACCCGCGCTGCCAGATGATCCGCAAGCACCGCCGGACCCCCCAGGAATACCCGGGTTGGACCCCGAGCCGCCGCCGGAAGAACTACCGGTTTGGCCGGTCCCCCCATATTGACCGGTACCTGCCGCTCCGCCAACATAACCGCATCCGCCGCCGCCGGAACCTCCAAACGTTCGTGCGTATTGAGCACCACCACCGCCACCGCCACCGCCGCCTTTGATGACACCGTTATTGGTAAGCACCACATTGGAAGCAAGTGAAAGAGCCGCACCGCCGGGACCACCCGCTACTCCGTTTGGCGTACTTCCGGCGCCACCTGGGCCACCCGCACCTATTATGGTGCCGTTGTTAACGATGGTAATTACGGAACCTGCAGGAAAAGTACCTGTATTCATAGCAGGCGAACTCGGATCTGACGAGCCAACAAGCACTCCGGAGTTTATAGTTACCGTAACGTTGGTTGCCGTGGTCGGCGCCCCTGCCGCCGTGTAAATATTGTAATTGAACGCGTTAGAGGTAATGGTCAGGCTCGTGGGAACAGCCTGTCTAATCGGACCCCATACGCTTCCGTTGCAATACTCAACTATTTTTGAGGAGTTGTTATAACGTATTGCGCCTTCCGATACCGACTGACACACCTCGCCAGCATTGCCAATTTTTACCGTGCCGTTCACGTCGAGTGCCACGGCCGGAGCCGAGGTTGCGATACCTAATTTATTTTGAATATATGCGCTTCCGAATACTGTGAGTGCATTGACCGAGAGTCCCGCATTTTTCACCTGATCTATTGTGCCGACATTGATCGGCGCTGCGACGTTGCTGCCCGGCGCCGTACTTGTTGGCCCAGTCCACGCCTGGAGCGCAGCGGCGGCAAAGAACCCGACAAAAAACAGAAAGAGTGTTGCGAAAAGTTGCCTGAAAGAAAGTGCCATATGTTTCAACCACCCGTTGAGTACGAGATCACAATGAGGCCCTGCTTGCCCGCACCACCGCTATTATCGACGGCAACTGCACCGTAACCGGCACCGCCGCCGCCCGAGCCATAGAGGCCGCCCGCACCGCCACCTCCTCCCGTTCCGGCTGATGCGTATCCGGCACCGCCGCCG
>CAIRSC010000004.1 GCA_903881205.1 uncultured bacterium
CATCGACACTTCGAAATACAATTCTGTGGGTGCCGGCACTGGGCAGGAATTCGAGGAAGCGGTGTTCGAGAGCTCGCCCGGCCGCGAAGATATCCAGGTGTACGAATACGATTCAAGTGCGCGGCTCACGCGAGTGCTCTCGCATGAATTCGGTCATGCGCTCGGGCTCGATCACGTGGATGACTCGGGTGCCATCATGTACCGGCTCAATCAGAGTTCCAATACCACCCCGAATAAATCGGATATCGCCGAGCTCGACCGGGTGTGCCGCCTGTGATTCAGAATATCTTCATGCGCCTTTGATACACTCAGTGGCATGGCAGATAGCGAATCACCGGAGGCATTGATTGACCCGCAAGAGAACGGCGTCAATTCTCAACATTCACAAACCTATTCAAATGACCCGGATCGTATGCGGGTAGAAGATAATACCGACCAGCCGGCCGACTGACGTAGAACCGGAATCGTATGTATATGAAACGAATACTCATCGCCGTGATTACTCTGGGGGCTGTTTTCGTATTTGCGGGAGCCGTGGGACATGCACTCTATTATGCTCCCGAATCTGAAATAACGATCCCGGCCGCGGTCGCGGCATCGACTCCAGCCGCTGGCGTACCGATTTCGGAGCAGCCCGCGCGACTACAGATACCATCACTGGGCATTGATACGAACATTCAATATGTGGGGATCTCAAAGGCCGGAAATATGGGCGTGCCGAATAACTTCACCGACGTGGCCTGGTACAAATACGGCACCGTCCCCGGACAAGTCGGGAGTGCGGTCATTGACGGACATGTCGACAACGGGCTCGCCCTTGCGGGCGTATTCAAGCATCTCTCCGATATTAAAGTCGGCGCTGACGTGTACGTGATCACCAAGGAAGGTACGAAGCTCCACTTTCGCGTCAAAGATATACAATCGTATCCATACAAAGCCGTGCCGACGACACTGCTTTTCAATCAGAAGGACGCGGCGCGCCTCAACCTCGTCACCTGCGCCGGCAGCTGGGTCTCCGGCGACAAGACGTACGATCAGCGCCTCGTGGTATACACCGTATTGGCCTCCTGACGCGTCAAAACGATGCGTGATATCATGCGCCCATATGCTTAAAGCACCGTTTTTCGACCCTCTTAAAAGCTACGAGGAAAATTGGAATGAAGGTCCGTTTAATGATTTTGCAGACGGCGTGATAGTGCCGTCGGAAGGCGCCCGATTTAGTTTTTTCGGTCATCCCATAAATTATCCGCTCGGTATTCCGGCAGGACCCTTGCTCAATGGAAAATTCGTCCGCGCCGCGCTCGACAAGGGATTTGATGTTCCGGTCCATAAGACGGTGCGCAGCCGTACACGCCTTTCCAACGAATGGCCCAACGTACTCGGTGCGGAAATAGATGGTGATCTCACGCTCGAAAAGGCGCAGCAGCCGATCGTGGTGCGTAACGAATACAAAGAGCCGCTCTCGATAACGAACTCGTTCGGCAATCCCTCATTCGAGCCCGCCGTCTGGCAAAAAGATCTGCGCGAAAGTATCGCGCATGCGCGACCCGGACAGCTCGTTATGTGCAGTTTCGAGGGAACGAAATGGGACGGACTTACGTCGGAGCAATATATCGAAGACTGGGCCAACGGCATGAAGATGCTCACCGACGCGGGGGTAACCGTGGTCGAGGCAAATTTCTCCTGCCCGAACGAGGGGGCCGCACAGCTACTGTGCTTTGACGTACCGAAGGTGAAGGCCGTTGCCACGGCGATAAAAAATAAAATAGGAGAGACGCCGCTGGTGATTAAGATCGCATACTTTGGCGAAGCGGAGCTACGC
>CAIRSC010000005.1 GCA_903881205.1 uncultured bacterium
ACCGATGTCGGTGACTGACGTAGGAGCAGTTGGATCGACGAGTTGGTGATCATCGGAATACCGTACGGCGAATTGAGGAAGTCGGAGACGTCCTGCGTGATGGTAGAGATCCCGAGATAATATTTGCGTCCGCGCTTTGCGATCGAGAAGAGGAACGACGCGGTGTCTTCGGAGCGCATCATCCACCATGCCTCGTCGATCACGAGCAGTCGCTTGCGGAGCTCTTTTCGCACCTGGTTCCAGATGTGGTGCGTGATGATGTACATAGCGACCGGCTTGAGGTCGTCTTCCATGTCGCGCACGGAGAACACAACGAGCTTCTTATTCATATCGACGTTGGTCGGGCGGTTCATAAAGCCCGACCACGTACCCTTGGTGTATTTGCTTAGACGCTGTACGAGCGACTCGCTTCCCTCCATGCCAGAGAGGACGAGCTCGAAGTCGGAAAGCAGTGGTGGTTCGACCGCTGCGAAGTTGGCATCGGCAGTGATGTCTTTGAGTGCGTACGTCTCTGTGATCGCCTTATCAATGATCGCGTCCTCTTCCGGAGTGAGACCGCCGAGCATAATGCGAAAGAGTCCGACGAGCGTGATTATGTTGTTGCGCAATACATCCGCGGGTGCCTCATCCTCGCGCGGCACTGCAAGATCAAAAGGATTGATGTGGTGTTCCGAAGAGAGCGAGATATTGAAATAGCGACCGCCGACGGTCTCAGCGAGATATTCGTACTCGCGCTCAGGGTCGATCACAATCACCTCCGTGTCGAACATGAGGCTGCGAAGGATCTCGAGCTTCGTCGTATAGGATTTGCCCGCGCCAGATTTCGCGAAGGTCACTGAGTTGTAGTTTTCCAGAGAGAAGCGGTCGAAGAGAATGAGCGAGGAATTGTGGCGGTTGATGCCATAGAGAATACCGCGATCCGACGTGAGGTCGAACGAAATGAACGGAAATATCGAGGAAAGCGGCGCCGAATTGAGCTTCGTGTGCACGTTGAGCTCGTCGGTCGCCAGCGGCAGTACCGAGCGGAACCCCTGCTCTTGCTGGAAGAGTGCCGGACGGATGTAGACGAGGCGGGATTCAAGAATAGAGCGCACCTCACTCTCCGTCTTATCGATCTCTTCGCGCGTGTTGCCATAGATGGTGAGATAGAGTCCCACATCGAAGATTCGCTCCTGTGCCTGCTGGAGCGAGTCGCGCAGCTGCTCGAGGTCGGAGTACGCGGTATCGAGCATCGGGTCGCGCACGATCCCCTTCTGTTCGCGGGTAGCGATCTGACTTTGGACCTCGGCGACCTTCTTCTGGAACTTGCGGAGCATTTCATTGGTATCCATCGGGTGAATGAATACCGAAATGTCGATCACCTTATCCATGTTGATGATTGGTGCGAACCAGCCGGTGGTAAGGAAGCGCGGATACGAGATCACGAAGAATGTGCGCGCGATCTTCTCTCCGAGATCGAGTTCGCGCGAATTTACTTTGAGCGCGTGCGGCGCGATCACGTCTTGGAGATTGAGTACCCCGGTCTGATAGATCTCGTCGGGCAGCACCGGAAGAATATCCGATATTTCGGTGCTTTTTTTGTTGCCAAACGGAAGTAAGTCGGAGAATGCCATATTATTGGTTGTCCTGGATCGGCATCGGTTTGCCGTCTTCGCCCGGGTTGAACATCTTGTAGAGCAATTCTATCGCTTCTTCAGTGCCGAGCTGCACGGTGCGCACGCCGGTGCGGATAAGTCCCTGCTGCACGATACCGATGCGCTGCTCGAGCTGGGAGACCTGTTCGCTGAATGATTTGCTCTCCTCTTCAGAAGATTGTTTCTTGCCGAACGGGAGAAATCCCGATACCGCCGATCCTTTTTTCGATATGGCCGGTGCATAGGGCACCACCACAAAGAAGTTCTTGGTCATGATGTTCGCGGCCTCAGTGAAGCTTTTCACGAATTCAATGTATTCGCGGATCTGGATGCGCATGAGGTCGTCGAGCTGCTCTTTGTACGCCGCTTCGAGTGTCGCGACGTACGGACGGATATCGAGCATGCGTGACTGCACGAATATCTGCACCGAAAAGTCGAGCGAATTGAGGAAGTTCTGGAACTGGACGATAAATGCCGTCTGCTCATCCTCGGATTTCAGCGCGAAGTTGATCGACGATGCCAGGAGGATCGCGCGCAATCCCCCATCTTTGAGCATGACCACTCCGTCGCGGACCTCAGAGATCGGCACAAAATCTTGTGTCGACTTCGAATTTGTCCGTGAATTTATTTCTGTCGGCATATTATTGAATAGCGTGACCCCTCATATTGGCAAGAATATCCTGTGCGGTACGCATGGGCGCCACGTTACTCCGTTGGCTGTCTTCGCGCTCTTCCTCGGCAGCGGTTCCTGCTGCCACACGCTCCTTGATGTCGAGACTCCAGGCAAGCTCATGCAGACGGCTATCGGTGAGCTTCGGAATATATACGGCGCTCGCTTTCGGAGCCTGCACCTCGCGCGCCACCACCTTTTTCTTCTGCGAGTTGTTCCAGAGATAGAGCTTGGGATGCAGAAAGTAGTAAAAACCGTTTTCCAGAGCCAAAATAAAAGGCCTGCCGTTGACCTGGAAGAATGCGAGCGCCGCCGCCAGCGCGACCACTCCTACGACGAGCGGGATTGCGAGAAAAAAAGGCAGCAAGCGCCATAGTACGTAGGCCATACCCGCGCCGCCCGCCATAAATATGAATTGTTTGAACGTGAAAGGGCCGATGATCTTGTCCTCTACTTCGATAAATTGAGGAACCTGAAATTGCATGGGTTAATTATAGCAGCCCGCACGCGCGGTATCGTCAAAAAGAAATAAAACGTGGGGCTATTTCAGTTGTTCTCGATACGGATCCCCTTCTATCGTCTTGCGTTCGTGACTCGGCGCAGATGGAACGTATGCGGGCGAGATCTGTGCACGTTCCACAGTGGCCGTTGGCGCCGACAACGGTGGTGTACCGGGAACGACTGGAAGTGCTGCCGGCACCGGGATGGTCGGCGTAGCAGCAAGCGGTGCGACGGTTGCTGGAGCGCCGGATCCTGTTGTTAGCATCGTGTTGCGCAAGTCCTCTACCCCGGTCGTAGTCGCGGCCACCGCAGCCGGATGGTCGAGCGATCGCTCGAGTTCCTGGCGCACCGGGGCAAAGACGATTCGGGAAATATCCTGAGCCAGTGCGTGAGCTGTCACATCGTCGAGATTCACCTCTGCCTTTATGTGCTGCTCAAGATCTTCCATGCGCTGGATGCCAAGGATCGCGAGCATTACTTCATTTTCGAGCGCGGCCCACTGGTCGAGATGGAGTTTGTGGATGTTAGCGAGTTCACGCAAATGCTTCTCGATGTCCGCTGATGTAATAGCGTCTTGCACCACCTTAGGCAATGCCGAAAAACGCGCATTCAATATATCTTGAGTCTCGTTTTCCTCTGTATTCATAGATTATGGGTGCGACGGAGGTGTCGGCGTATTATTTTGTTGTTTGAGAAGGTCTTTCAGCGTATCCGAAATATTCTTACTTGCATTTTTCTTGAGGTTGCCGCGGATCAGATTTGCGGTAAAGTCGTCGGCATGGGTTTCATGTGCCGCGACCGAGGCGGCATTCTCAGTGCTCCAATCCTGGAATCTTGTTGCAAGCTCCACGACTTGTCCGGCCTTACCGGCCCTAACGGATTGAATATCTTTATCAATATCAGCGATAAGTGCTTCTGCTGTTTTATACGGAGCTGCCGTAGTATGCTGTAGTTCAATATTTTTAATTACATTTTCAGCGCGCCCAAGCGTTTCTGTTGCCCTTCTGATGCGATCATTCTCGTTTTGTAGTGCACTTTGATGCGCTGCCCTGGTCATTGCTCCCGACAGAACTTGCTGATCATGCTCTGCTTTCATGCGGGTCGCATCGGCGATCTCGGCTTTGGAGTTATCCCGATGTGCGACTGCGCCGGAAGAGTTCTTCGCGGCCTCCATGCTTTGCTTCATTGTGTCGACGGCTTGTTGCTGAATATCTTTTTGACTCTGCAGTGTGGCAAGCTGCTTTGCGCTCTCCTCTTCGACTACCTTGCGTGCCTCGTCCGTTGCAACCTTCTTGCTCACGACAAGGTCGGACACGCTCTTCGCCGCCTCTTCTGCCGCCTTCTTACGGGGTTCGATAAAACCGCCGCCGGCCTTCGGGGCCGAAGCTCCGGCTCTCTTTGCGATGGCGGCACCGACTGCATTCGTCATGAAGTTGAAATCTCTTTTTGCTGTCTTATCCGCAGCGGACTTCTGTTTTCTCAAATTCTGCAGTTCTTGCAAAGCTTTACTGTGTTCTGCCGTACCGTCTGCCAATTTCGAGAGATGAAGATTTTTCGCTTTGATACTTTCGTCGAGTCCCTCAGACCTTTTAGCTGCGCTCCACCCAAGTGTATTACGGCCAAGCATCCCGGCAGCGCCTGCTGTCGCACTCAATGCTCCAAAGCCCGCGAGCCCGAGTCCGAGGCGCGCGACATTGAATCCGCCGAGGCCACTGGAGAATTTACTCGCGAGCTTAAATGAGGCAAAGAGAAGCCCGAGGATGATCACAAAGTTGAGCAGCGCGGTTATGTTCCCTGCTGCCGTTGGGTCTGTAGCTAATTTCCCTAGAGTCCCCGTGTTACCAAATGCCCCCTTGATTCCGGCCGCAACCGCAAGTGTCGCCCAAAGCATCATCATGAGTATTGGCGCGAGAATCGCATTCTTGAAGAGCGAGTCCCACCACTTGCTCCATCCGTAATTATCGGCAAGTTTGGGTATCAGGTATGTGGCAAAGGCGAGGGATGAGGTGATGAGGAGGAATATGAATAGTACCGCGCGAGCGACTAAGATGAACGATCCGTAAAGAAATACGAGTGCTGTGGCGATAAGAAATACGAATGAGAGCACTCCGATCACGAGACCGGTCGAAGCGTCATCGTTTTCATCTTGTATCTTGCGTATCGCATTGTACGAATCAGCAAACCCAGTGACACCAAGATACTGAATGAATGTCCCTGCAATCCCCTGGCTTTGTCCTATGGCAGCGCTATCAGCGCTGTTTACCGTGCTCTTATTTATACTCCCTTGGTCTGCGTTGGATAGGGAGGCGTTATAGAACTGAAAGGCGGTGAAATTTGAGGCATCGATGACGAGCTTGGTAAAAAGAAGGCTGAAGTTGATGAGTACCGCGACGATAAGTACTCGGGAAAGGAGCTTCTTGGCACCATACTCGCTTACGCCGAGAATCGTAGATATCGCGATGAAGACGAAGAAGCCGATGATAAGGATATTCGAAATATCACGAAATACTGTCCAGACATTATTTACTGCATCCTGCACGCTCGTATACATCGGTGTCTGAAAACTCACCACGGTGTATTTAAGGATTGCCTCAAAGAGCAGGCCGCTGGCCGTAAGACACTCAACACCGATATAGATCAGGAATGAGGCAATACCTGCGAAGAGCGCACGTGTGAGACATGCCCCCGGATTGAGCATTGCAACCAGTATTCCGGAACAGGAAGTGTTTCCCTTTTTGATTTCACCGCTTTTGTCTACGGCGTTGCCTTGTGAGTCGCCGCCGGTGATGTAATTTTTATTTGCATCGTAATTGTATGTAGTACTGTATCCGCGTCCTCCGAATTCGGATCCGGTATTATTAATTGTCGCTATGCAGGAATAGGTTCCATCGCCATACTTCTTCAGACTATAGCCGACTGTCGTAGGGTCGCCGCCGCCTGCACATTGATCGACGGTAGGCACCGCATCTGCCAAGGCGTAGTTAATATGAATTTGAGTATGGTCAGTAGCTCGGAAAGTCGACAAAGGAGCTATAACGATAGTTACGAACAACAATACAAGCGGGATTTTGTATGCATTTCGAACAAATTGTGCGAGTCGGGACATACTATTTTTTCCACTGCGTGATCCACGCCTGGATCGTGGTCGGATTGCTTATATTGCACCAGCCGACTGCCGGGTAGGTCGTGCCGTCCCACGAAGCGTTGGCGGTGCCATCGCTCCCTCCCCCGGTCCAATTGGCCACCGCGTTGCTCAGCAGTGTCGTCATTGATCCGGTGATCTCGGCCTTCGATTGGAGCGCGTTTTGCGCATCGTATTGCGTGTGGAGTTTGTGCTGGGTCACGAGCGTATCGAGCTGTTGGAGCGAGAGGCGCTGCAGGTCGAGCGAGGTGGCGTTGGTGACACCGGCGAGCAGCTGATTGATCACCGTGAGCGCCGCATTCGATGCGTCGATGTTGGTGAGCGTCGAACTCGCGAGCGGTGTGATCTGGCCGGTGATGATGCCTTGTGAGAACGCGGTAGAGGTGGCGATTTTGAGCGTGATAGCGGTTGGGCAGCTTTGTGTACCGTCGGCAGCAGTAGTACATCCCTGCGGCACTGCAGTGCAGGTGTTATCGGATTTGACCGATCCGGCGACACAGACATTTTGGATAATCGCGTTCCAGCACGTGTTCTCTTTATCGTGCAGGGAATTGATCGTGTTGGTGAGGACCGTGGCAATCGCCTGCATGGCCGCAAGATATGCTTGTTCGTTCTGGCGGTTGGAGCTCAGGATAGTGATGGCGGCATTGAGCGCGCTTGAGCGGATCCCTGCAGCGGATTCGCTCGCTACCTGATCGAGGTACGACGGGGTGGAGCCGGTCGTCTGCACGAGTCCGGTGAGTCCGCGGCTATCCCCCACTACTTGAGATGTGATGCCGGCAAACAGTGCGCCGACCATTTGATCGATGTCATTGGCATTTTGCAGCTGAGTGAAGCCGGTCTGAACTGCCTGCGTGAGATTTGATTCGATCAGTGCGCCGGGAGTCACAGTGATGAGATTGCCGTCGGCATCCACGGTCTGTTGCGGATAGGTGCCTCGCCCCCATGCGACCTGCGTCATCTGGTCGTTCCATCCGGAAGCTGCGTCCCCCATCACGGTGTCGTACGAATTGCGCGCCGCGAAATATGGAAGGCAGTTGGAATTCGTGAGTGCAGCGAGACCGGCCCAGCTGAACGACTGCGTCGGATTGGTTTCGAGCGCCTTGAGATCGCCGCTGTACGGACATGCAAGTGATTGAGCGCGAGCATTGATGCTTGCGGAATATCCTTGCGCGATGGCGCGTTGAATGGAGCTCTTGAACGCCGGATTGACGGCACTGAGCGTACCGTTCTGAAGACTGGTCACGACCGACTGTGTCCAGAAAGCCTGGCTCTCTCGGGGGATGTTCTGCACGAACTGTGCCTGACCGTTGCGCCCGGTCGTGTAGACCCCGACTATTTTCTTGGTAAATCCTGAGGTGACCCCTTCGCGCTGACGATCAACGATCCCGCGAAGTACGCATTCCTTATATACGAGGTATCCGGTATTGAGTGTCACCGATGCATCGTTGACCGGCACATACGCTCCACCGGTAGCACCCAGCGCACCGACACTCATTGAATATGCGCCTGTTTGAGCACATCCGAATACGCCGTCCTTCGCCCATGCGTACGAGGTCGGAGCTACGGGAGCACTTGGATCTGCCGGAGCCGTCGTATCAGTCTGTGCAAATGCGAACAGAGGCAGTGCAAGCAGTGTTACGCCAGCGATCAATGTAGGTGAAAATCTCATGGCGTTTTTTGCGAATAGTACGAGCCGAGTGCGTTGAATGAATTATACATATCCGCTTCTGCTTTATTATACGTCCGCAAAAGCGCGGCGCTCGCCAATGCGTCGTCTCCGTGGTCGGCCATTGCAACGATTGTGGCGCTGAATTCGCTCATTGCGTTGAGGATCGCAAGATGGTAATTGACCGCATCGCGCGGGACGGTCATCGCCGCGGTCAGCGCGATCGCGTTGTTGTAATTCACCGCGGCAGCCCTCAGATCGTTAAGGTATGTCGGATCGCTCGTCTCTTCATATTTTGCGAATAGATCGAGTTCAGACGCTGAATTCTTCAAAAGCGGCTCGAATGCGATGCGCAGATCGGATCGGTATGTGAGCATGCGTGTGTATGAGGTATCGGGATCGGTCTTGAGATCGTTCAGTACAAAGGTTTTGTACGAAATTGCGGCGCGCATGTTGGCCGCAATATTCCCTGCCGCGATCGCCGCGGTCGTGGAAGAGTACGTCCCCTGGTCCTGTAGACCCGCGTACTGACCAACCATCTGTGCGGTCACCATCGGTCCTATCATGGCGATCGGGTCGGTACTTGTCGATGCATCCGCGACGCCTACCCCTACCGTCGTGCTCTGCCCGAGGAGGATTTTTTCCTGCTGTTGCATCGCCACATCCTCCTGCGATGTGTCGCCCGTGTCGTTTTGAGTGACGACTGCGATGGGGGCCGGAGTCGGGACGCGCATGGACGCGCTTACGCGCCATGCGGAAACGCCGAGCAGTGTCGCGACCGATAGCATGGCGGCTACTGACATCGGAGTGAGTGAGATGTGTTGCAGTACGCGCACGCTCAAAGTATATCATCGCGTGCAACGCAGATGACTCAGTTAATCCCGTTTTTTAGAGCCCGCCTCCCCCGGAAAACGTGAACACACTTCCCGGATCGATCGAAGTGAAGGTGACGCCCGAGAGTGACAAATATTGTGCGACCGCGACAAAATTCCTGGAGAATGATTCCACTGCCGCATTGTATGTTTTGATCGCGGCGATGAAGGTGTCGTCTCCGGGCGCGTCGGGGATGGCGCTAAGCTGATGGCCGATATTGATATAGCTCTGCGCGAGTGCCTGATTCATGGCCTTTACGGGGTCAGGCACCGAGTCTAGGTGTTCAAGCGAGAGCCCGACGTTGGTGAGTGAGGTGCCGATATCCTTCACCGCCTGGCCTTTTTGTTTATTCTGGCGGTCGGCTATCTGGTCGCTGAGTATGGGAGCCGTATTGTGATGAGAATCCTCATACGATTGTATATATGAGCCCGCGTCGTTGCCGTATGTATAGAGCGCTTGTTGCGTCGCCGTTCGTGGCCGCCCGGGCCCCGCTGTGCTAATGAGTCCCTGCGGGATGAATTCGTACGAGGCCTCAATCGCGGCACTCCCCGATTGTGCCGTGCTTGATGATGCTGCGACACTTGATCCTGAGCCCTGTTTGATTGATGCGATGAATGCCTGTACGTCGAACGAGTCGGAAGAGTTACTTGATGTGGTGCTCGAAGCGGCTACGGGTATCGGCGTCAGCGGCACCATACTACCCGTGTCGAATGAGTTTGCCGGAAGATTGGCCAACACCGGATTCTGTGGATCGTACGACGAAGAATTCACGAGCGCACCGCTACCTCCCCATGCCTGTATCGTATTTCCCGATACGGCGGGTGCATGCTGCTTTACGATGAGCGCACCGATGATCAGAAGTATTCCCGAGCACACACAGAGGCTGGTATATATATGAGTCTGTATCCATTCTGCCGCGCCCATCTCGTGCGACCCATCTTTCGTTTCAGGAGCATACCCATCCGTATCAATAAAGGGTTCCATGGAAGAAAGTATACCGTATTGATGTCGTATACTATTGATATGCGGGTATCATTTCTGGTGGCATTGATTGCACTGCTCCTGCCGGTGAGCGCATTCGCCTTCCCCTTCGGCGGACAAGCATCGATCGTACTTCCGTGCTACAACGGCGCGGTCTATGCCAACCTCGGACCCCCGATTGGCGGCCCGTACATCTGGACCCCCGGCACACAGGCATACACCCACGGCGCGCCATACCATGCCGGGCAATGGGCGCTTGGACTCGCGGGCGCTCCCTACTATTGCATCGTCTCGATCGAACCAATCAACGTGTTCCCGGGAACAGCGGTAATAATGTCTGGAAGTAGTCAGTAATGGTCAGAAAAGCATCTTTGTCAGCTCCTTCCACTCCGGTAACTTAATATCTTCCGCCCGCGCTTTTTCGGGGATGCCACATGCGGCCATCGCACCGACCACCTTTTCTTTATCAAGCACCACCGCGAGATTGTTCGCGACGAATTTTCGCTTCGACGCAAAGCCGGCGCGGACAACGGTGAAGAACTGCTCTTCCTCGATACTGTCGAAAAATGCACCTGAGATATCGGTCACCGCGAGGATCGCCGAATCCACCGACGGCGGCGGCGAGAAATGATTCTTGGAGACTTTGGCGATGATCTTCGGGGTACCAAACGCTTTGACTGAGAGCGAGAGAATACTTTCCTTCGATCCGGTGATCCGTTGCGCGACTTCTTTCTGTATAAGCAGCGCCATCGCGCGAGGTTTAATACTCGCAGTGAGGAACTGCCGGATGATCTCGCCGGTGATGTAATATGGAATATTCGCCGCCACAATATATCCGCCGTCCAAAACAATACCGTCTGCATCGTTACGGAGCCTCAGCGTGGCCCTCGTCGTATGCTCAGATACGCCTCGTTCCCCGCGATCTGCGTGCCTCGCATCCGGCACCGTTTTGAACGGCTCAATACAAACATCTCGGATGTCACCAGCAAGTATCGTGAGTTTTCCTACGGCGATCTCTTTCGCAAATGTCTCATTGAGTACCGCGACGAGCACTTCATCTTTTTCAATTGCGATCACCTTCCCGAGTGTGAGCAGTTCGCGCGTGAGCACTCCTTTGCCGGGGCCGACCTCCACAATCACTTCCCCTTCACGGGGCTCCACTGTATGTGCGAGGGTACGCGCCGCCCAGGAGTGAATAAGGAAATGCTGTCCGAGCCGTGCCCCTCTCATATAATGTATGTCTCGTCGTCGTCCAATAGTGAGCGTCTCGGTGCCTTCGGCGCAGCGGTACTCAAAAGCCGGGTGTCGATATCTTCGAGGAATTCCGATGGGAGCGTGTATTCGCGCGAGCCGTACTTCATACGCTCCGCAGCATAACTGAGAAATAGTCGTTTGCGAGCGCGCGTGAGTGCCACATAGAAGAGTCGACGGTCCTCTTCCTGGTCGCGCTTCTCGTCCTCGCGCGTCGAGGGGAACAGCCCTTGTTCGAGTCCGGTGATGAATACCGCGTCGAATTCGAGTCCTTTGGATGCATGCACAGTCATCAACGACACCGCCGACACTTCGTCTTTGATCTGGTCCTGGTCGCTCTGCAGTGCCGCCTCCTCGAGCAGTTTCTCCATGCCCTCCGGACACGTATCGGCGTCGAATTTGGTTGCGAGGTTCACGAGTTCACGAATGTTGCCGAGCCGCTCTTCCCCATCGTCGGCATCCTTATACATTTTTTCCATACCACTCGCTTCGACCGCGTAACGCACGGCGTCGGATGCGGGCAGCGTGTCGATCGCATGTTTGATACGCACGAGGATGTCGCGGAAGTTCGCGACTTTTGCGCGTGCGGCTGCCGGAAGTGCCTCGTCGTCCCCTGCGAGTACCTTGTCGAGAGTCACCTTGCCGATACCGCGCGG
>CAIRSC010000006.1 GCA_903881205.1 uncultured bacterium
CACACGGAAGCGCTCGTGCTCGGAAGCCGCGAATCGGGGGAATCTGATCGCACAATTACGCTCTTCACTCGCGACTTCGGACTCGTGCGTGCCCGCGCATCCGCGATCCGCAGCGAGAAGTCGAAGATGCGTTACGCGCTTCAGAACTACACCTATGCCAATGTCTCGCTCGTGCGCGGCAAGAGCGGCTGGCGTGCAGCCGGAGCGACAGCGCTGCTCACGGCCAAGGGGAGTCCGGCCGTGATCGCGACATTCGCGCGTATTGCCGAGCTTGCGATGCGATTCGTCGGCGTCGATGAGAACAACGAATACATTTTCCAAACGCTTATGGAAGCACACGAGGCGCTCATAACCACGCCCGATGCGTACCCGACGATCGAGATCATGTGCGTGGCGCGCATTTTATATTCACTGGGCTATATCTCCGCCGAAGCCCTCAAATCTACACTCTTCACGCATACTGCATACCACACGATGCACCTCTTGGAGGCCGAAGATCTCAAACCGGAACTCCTGCAATCGATCAACAATGCCCTTGCCGAAACCCACCTCTAGAGCTACCCTCTGCGTATGATAACCGCGCAGAGAATAACCACCGCCTCCGCGGATTCGCTCCAAGACATAAACAAATTATTGCTTCAGCTGCGCCGCAATCCAAGCGAGCCGCTCGGGACAGAGCAAGACCTTAATGACATTGTCACTGATAAGAATGTTATTTTCATAGCAGTTCAAGACGGCGAAAAGATAATCGGAATGGCTACGGCGTACTTGGCTCAAAAGTTCGGCAAGAAGACAGGTTTTGTCGAGGACGTTGTCGTAGATGAAACATATCGAGGGCAGGGATTGGGTCAAAAAGTGATGGAAGTCTTGATCCAGCAGGCAAAAAACGCAGGTGCCTCACAGTTGTATTTGACCAGTGGGCCCGATCGCATCACTGCGCAGAAGCTTTACCTAAGGATCGGGTTCAAGAAGCGGGAAACGGATGTGTTTAAGCTAGTACTGTAATTATGTCCCGCGTGAAGATCAGCGAATACCGCGCCAAGAAGATTCTGCTTGGTGATGCATATCAGGGTATTCAACTCCGTTTCGGTGCGGAGATGCGGATCCCGGAGGGTGCTTGGGTAGCGAAAGTAGATCAGGGGATTAAGAAGCGATTCAAGCAGGGACTTGTCTCGATCAATCAGCCTGCAAGCGATATGCTCGCCGCGATCAAGTCGTGGGAAGAAAAGGGATTTACTCAATTTATACTCGAACCACTTCTCCCACATGAGGCAAGCGAAGAACAATATTTTTCTCTTGAGCGTATTCGCGAAGGCGTCCGCATGTTGCATACCAAAGACGGTGGTGTCGATATCGAAGCGCACCCGGAAGCGGTGCATGCCTATATCGTGAAGAGTAGTGCCGATATCGCCGCAGTCGCGGCACAATCGAGCTTGCCCGAGACTTTCCTCGAGAATGTTTTCGAGGCATTCGATACTCATCATTTCGCGTTTCTCGAGATTAATCCGTTGGTGATACAGGAAGGGAGCGCTCATTTACTCGATGCGGCAGTGCTGGTAGACAGTGCCGCCTCATTCTTTGTGCGTTCGTGGACCGAGGACGATGTGATCAAGGCACGTGCAAAACATCCCGCAGAAGGGAGGGTCGAGGTGGTGGCCGCGACCACTCCGGCATCGCTTAAGCTCTCGGTCATCGATCCCAACGGCGCACTCTTCTTTCTGCTTTCCGGCGGCGGCGGATCGATCGTGATCGCCGATGAAGCAGAGCTCGAAGGAGCAGGAAAATTGATGGGCAATTACGGCGAATATAGCGGCGGGCCCACGAGGGAAGAGACCTATCTCTACGCCAAGGAGATCGTACGGCTCATGCTCGATTCTTCCGCACAGCGGAAGGCGCTCGTGATCGCGGGAGGTGTCGCGAATTTCACCGACGTGAAGAAGACATTTCTCGGTATCATCGACGCGCTGCAGGGATCTGCCGACGCGCTCCGTAGTGCAGGCGTGAAGGTCTTCGTGCGCCGCGGCGGGCCCAATGAGGCGGAAGGCCTTGCCCTCATGAGCTCGTTCCTCGATCGCGAGCAGTTGCTCGGCTCGGTGCATGGTTCAGACACCGTTATCACAAAGGCCGTGGAAGAGGCGATAGCATATATACGCGTATGACGATCCTCGAACAGATACGAGCAGGCGCCGACGGCATTCTGGTGATTGGGAATCATCCCGGTATCGTGCAATCAATACTCGATTTTGATCATATGGCCGGTAAAGTGGCGCCGTCGATCGACTGCATCGTTGCCTCGACCCGTAAGGCACAGAAGATGTTCTTTGGTACGAAAGAAATCCTCATCCCGTGTTACCCGAGCGTGAATGACGTACCTGCAAAGGATTCCGCGCGCATCAAGTGGCTCCTCAACATGCAGTCGGGTCGGCGTTCTTTCGAATCGACCGTCGCGTTCTTCGATCGGTTCCCCGAGGCACTCGGCGCGCATCTCTTTGCTGAAAATGTTCCCGAGATCCATGCTACTGAATTGATCAAGCGATACGGTCAAAAATATGTCATCGCGGGCCCTTCAGGAGTCGGCATCCTCGTATCGGGCTACCTGAAGCTCGGCGCCATCGGCGGGATCGGCGCTGCACAGCTGCTCCAGGGACATCTTACGACGCCGGGCAATATCGCGGTCGTCTCTACTTCGGGCGGCATGACCAATGAGCTCATTACGGCAGTGGCACACG
>CAIRSC010000007.1 GCA_903881205.1 uncultured bacterium
CGGGCTACCTGAAGCTCGGCGCCATCGGCGGGATCGGCGCTGCACAGCTGCTCCAGGGACATCTTACGACGCCGGGCAATATCGCGGTCGTCTCTACTTCGGGCGGCATGACCAATGAGCTCATTACGGCAGTGGCACACGCCGGCAAGCGCGTTTCATTCTCCCTGTGCATCGGCGGTGATCGTTTCCCGGTGACATCGCTCAGCGATGTGCTTATGCTGGCAGAGATCGATGCGGATACTAAGGCAATCGTCTATTTCGGTGAGCTCGGAGGTGTCGACGAATACGAGATCGTTGAACTTTTGAATCAGAAGAAGCTCACCAAGCCGATTCTCTGCTATATCGCCGGTGTGATCGATGAGGCGTTCGACGAGCATATGCAGTTCGGGCACGCGAAGGCCCTCGTGGCACATCAGGGGGAGAGCGCGCGCGAGAAACGCGATGCATTATCTGCGGCAGGGGCGCTCGCACCCGCAACGTTCCCGCAGTTCCTCGAAGCGATGAAGGAGATGCCGGCTCCGGCGCACAGTGATACCATGCTAGATATCAATAGTTATATGCAACGACGAGCCAGCATTCTCTCGACACGCAAGATCATCGACCTTGATGCGGTACCGGTCTTCGTGCGTGACGGGGCACTTGTAGCGCAACGGCAGAACGGATTCGCTGCGGCGACCTTGAAGGCGCTGATCGGCAAAGATGTTAGTGATGTGACAGCGGCATTCGTCGAGAATATTTTTGAACTGCTCATGGATCATGGCGGACTTGTTTCCGGAGCGGTGAATACGATGATCACTGCACGTGCAGGTAAGGACATGGTCTCATCGCTCGCCGCAGGGCTGCTCACGGTGGGTCCGCGATTCGGTGGTGCGGTCAATGAGGCGGCCCGCGCGTGGCACGAAGGTATGATATCGGGCGAGTCCGCCAAAGAGTTTGTAGAAAAAAAGAATAAGGCAGGGCTGCTCCTTGCCGGTATCGGGCATCGCAAATATCGTGTCGGCATTCCTGATCCGCGCGTGGCGGCACTCGCCGAATTCGCGACACTGCTTTCCAAACATCCACACTACGATTTTGCACGCGAGATCGAGAGTGTTACGACCGGCAAGAACGGCAATTTAATTCTCAATGTCGACGGCATTATGGCGGCACTGCTGCTCGATGCGCTCGCCGAAAAAGAGGGGATGGACGATGCCGAGCTGCGAGCGCTCATTGATGCGGAATTCTTCAATGCACTTTTCATTATTCCCCGTTCCGTCGGATTCATTGCTCATTTCATCGAACAGAAGAAGAACGACGAGGGCCTGTTCCGTCTCCCCGACGAACTTTTGTTCGAACGCTCAGATGAAGAAGGCGCAGTAGCTGCACACGTGCGTGGTAATATTGTCTGAATGGACCCTTCGGATCATGAGAAGGAGAAAATAGAACGCCTGCGGCGCGCGATGTATTCGCGCTCACTCTCTGATCAGCTCAAGGACAAACCGCGCCACGCGCTGGATCTCACGCGCGCGACCGTGGGTGAAGACTGGGTGCAGCCGGAGCCGGCTGCATCGGGAATGACGGTCGCGCCGCGCATGATCGGCTACACGCGCAAAATATTATGGGGATTCCTCATCGCGTCGGTGGCTTTCTTCGTGTGTGCGCTGCTTTTCTTCGCCTACTATTTCACACTTGGTGCTGGCCATACCGGAGCTGCCTCATCAAATATTGATATTTCCATATCCGGTCCTCCCGAGATAGCCGGAGGAGAAACGACCAAGCTGCAGCTGGTCGTCACCAACCGCAACACCGTCCCGCTCGAGCTCGCCGAGCTCGTGATCACATATCCGCCCGGCACCCGTCCGCCGGGCACCGTATCGGATAATTCGCCGCTGGGATCTTGTTCCGGCGGACCTGAGGGGACGAGCTCTCTCAATCTCTCGGTGCAGCGGATCTGTCTCGGTACGATCGAGCCGGGCGGCAAGCGGGCAGGCACCGTATCCGCCATTTTTGCCGGAGTGCAAGGAACGCATGCGAATGTGAAAGTTGAGCTTCAGTATCATATTGCAGGATCCAACGCGATCTTTGTCGCCGATTCCGGGTACGACGTCGCATTCGGATCGTCCTCGGTCACGGTAGCCATCGACGGCAATACCGAGACCGTCTCGGGACAGCCGGTAGCGTTCACGATCGACATCGGCTCCAACGCGACCGCCCCTATCAAAGATATGCTCGCGCACGTCGATTACCCGTTCGGCTTTGTCTTCACGAGCTCCGAGCCAGCTCCCGTGGGCGATGCGCTCTGGAGCGTAGGGGACCTGTCGCCCGGGCAGCACAAGACCATCGCGATCCGGGGGACGCTGACCGGAGAAGCAGGAGACAATCGAGTGTTCCACATCACGACCGGTACGCGTGCTTCGAGCACAGCCGCCGCGATCACGACACCGCTCTCGACCAACACCTATTCGCTCGCCATATCGCAGCCGTTTTTGGGACTCGCGATATCAGTCAACAAAGACACCACCGGGAGCTCCGTCGTCTCTCCGGGAGATACTGTTGCGATCTCGCTCTCGTATCAGAACAATCTTCCGACTGTGATCACCGACGCGATCATCGTGGCCCGCCTCTCAGGACTCACAATCGACGGCTCTACGGTAAGTACCGCCGACGGATTCTATCGTTCGACCGATAATACGGTGCTCTGGGATAAAACAACGACCAATGGCGTCTTGGGCAGTCTCGCGCCGGGCACGAAAGGCACCGTGTCGTTCACATTTAAGGTGCCTTCGTCGGCTGCGCTCAAAAATATTTCAGATCCGCATCTTGATATCAGCGTGAACGCCGCCGGCAAGCGGCTCTCGGACACCGGTGTGCCGCAAAACCTTCAATCGGTCGTGCAGCAGCGTCTTAAGCTCGCCACCGATCTTGAGCTCAATGCGCAGGCCCTTTACTATGCCAACCCGTTCGTATCGTCGGGTCCGATACCGCCGACCGCCGGTACCGAAACGACGTACGCACTCGTGCTGACGATCACGAACACGACCAATGCACTCACGAGCGGACACGTCACGGCAACACTACCGCCGTATGTGCGCTGGATTGGATCGCATGCACCGTCGACCGAGAATCTTACGTTCAACCAGGCCGACGGCACATTCATATGGAACGTGGGGGACATCGCACCCGGCGTTGGCACCAACGGCATTCCGCCTCGCCAGATGGCGATCTCGATCGGATTCACGCCGTCCACGAGTCAGATCGGCGAACAGCCGGTGCTCGTGAAGAACATCGTTCTAAGCGCCACCGATGGCGCCACAGGCATCATCGAGACCAAGAAGACCACCTCAGACGTCACCACCAACCTCGCACAGGTCGCCAAATCATCACCCGACGCACTCGTGGGTACCGATCCGGGCTTCACACCGGATAAGGCAACGGTCGTACCCGCCGCTCGGTAGAGCCAAAAAGGCACGCGTGGTACACTTCGGCCATGTCTGAAACGACCATGGAAAAGATCATTTCACTCTGCAAACGCAGAGGATTTGTCTATCAGGGTTCCGAAATATACGGAGGGCTTGCGGGCACGTGGGACTACGGACCGCTCGGAGTAGAGTTGAAAAATAACGTAAAACAACTGTGGTGGAGAATGTTCGTTCAGGAGCGCGACGATATGTGCGGACTCGATGCTGCTATTCTCATGAATCCGCGCGCATGGGAAGCGTCAGGACATGTGAGCGGATTTTCTGACCCGCTCGTTGAGTGTAAAAAGTGCAAGCGTCGCTTTCGTGCCGACCAAGTAGGTGATACGTGCCCTGAATGTGGCGGACAATTCGGAGAATTGCGTCAGTTTAATATGATGTTCAAGACGCAGATCGGTGCTACGGAGGATGCTGAATCCGTTTCCTACTTGCGTCCTGAGACTGCCGGAGGCATTTTCGTGAATTTCAAGAATGTCGTCGATTCGTTCCATCCGAAGCTGCCGTTCGGTATCGCCCAGATCGGCAAGGCGTTTCGCAATGAGATCGCGCCGCGTGATTTCGTTTTCCGTTCGCGCGAGTTCGAGCAGATGGAGATCGAGTATTTTGTCCGACCTAACAATTGGGCAGAAGCGTTCGAAGATTGGCGCCTCGAAGTGCATCGATGGCTTGCCGCGGTGGGTATCGATGCCGCAAAGACGACCGAGCTCGAAGTTGCCGACGGCGACCGTGCGCATTATTCCAAGCGCACCATCGATTTCGAATTTGAATTCCCGTTTGGGCACAAAGAGCTTTACGGGCTCGCATATCGCACTGACTTCGACCTTTCCGCGCATGCCGGGGCGTCTGGGGCTGACCTGTCGTTCCTCGATGATTCAGTTGAAGGCGGTGGGGCACGCTTCACACCTCACGTGATCGAGCCATCGTTCGGTGTCGATCGTACTATCCTCGCGATCCTCGCCTCGGTGTACACCGAAGATCAGCTCGGCGGGGAAGTGCGCACGTATCTCAAATTCAACAAGGCGGTCGCACCTATCAAAGCCGCGGTATTTCCACTGCTCAAGAACAAGCCCGAGCTCGTGGCAAAGGCGCGCGAGGTATACACGATGCTTAAGAAGCAGATCCCGCAGATCATGTGGGACGACAACGGCAACATCGGCAAGCGCTACCGCCGCCAAGACGAGATCGGCACCCCGGTGTGCATCACCATCGATTTCGACACGCTCGGAGAAAATCCGAAACTCCTCGATACCGTGACCGTGCGTGATCGCGACACGGGAGAGCAACGCCGCGTGCCCATCAGCGAGCTGGTATCCATCGTTTGCTAGTTTCTGCCTCGCAGGCGCGGTGTGCTACGATTCGATTCATGCAGGATAAGCACATCAATATTTCCTTTACCTCCGGCACGGTCATAAAGACCATCATAATTCTGGTGGTTGCCGCGCTCCTGTATCAACTCAGAAGTCTTGCACTCATCGTGCTTACCGCCATCGTGATCGCCTCGGCAGTGGAGCCGGGTGTGCGCGGCCTCACACGACGTGGCCTCCCGCGCGTGCTGGGAGTGCTCTGCGTCTATGCGCTGCTCTTCGGAGCATTTTTTGTCATTTTCTACTTTTTCCTGCCGTCGGTCCTTGAAGATTTTGCAACGTTCGCCGCAAATATCCCCAAGTATCTTGAGGCTTTGACCAGTAATGGCGCATTCGATACCTATACCAACATCCTCGGACTTCCATCGGCATCGAGTATTTCTTCGACCGACATTATGTCGAGCGTGCGCGACGCACTCAATCTCGGAGGCGTATTCGGCAATGCATTCTCGGCCGTCTCGCATATCTTCGGTGGGGTATTCTCCTTCATTCTCATCATCGTATTTTCCTTCTACTTCGCCGTGGTTGACACGGGCGTCGACGATTTCCTTCGTATTGTTACGCCGAAATCACATCAGGCATACGTGGCCGACCTGTGGCTCCGTTCACAGCATAAGATCGGTCTGTGGATGCAGGGACAACTCCTGCTCGGGGTCATTATCGGCGTCTTGGTATTCCTCGGGCTCACGATTCTCGGTGTCCCGCATGCGCTCGTGCTCGCGGTCATCGCAGCGTGTTTTGAGATTATTCCCGTGTTCGGGCCGGTACTCTCTTCGATCCCGGCGATCATGATCGCGTTCGTCAGTGGTGGGGTGACACTCGGTCTGCTTACGATCGCGCTGTACGTGATCGCACAGCAGTTCGAAAATCATCTTATCTATCCGCTCGTGGTCACTCGCGTGGTGGGCGTGCCGCCGCTCTTGGTGATTCTGGCGCTCATCGTGGGCGCAGAACTCGCCGGATTCCTCGGTATCATTCTGTCGGTCCCCGCCGCTGCGACACTACAGGAATTCGTGAAGGATTTGCAGGGAGGGAAGCTTCCGTGGCAAAGTGTCGATGTATGAAGCCCCTGTACATAACAACGACACTTCCGTACGTAAACTCTGATCCCCATATCGGATTTGCGCTTGAGATCGTGCAGGCCGACATTTTGGCCCGCTACCGCCGCCTCATGGGCGGCTCGGTATTCTTCAGTACCGGCACCGACGAGCATGGGCAGAAGATCGCCCAGAAGGCCGCTTCGGAAGGCCGCGAGGTCCAGGAATATGTCGACCACTATGCCGCCGAGTTCCGCAAACTTAAGGACGCGCTCAATCTGTCGTACGACGCATTCATTCGTACCACCGACGACGATCATGTGCGTGCCGCGCAGGAACTCTGGCGCATCTGTGCGGCCAAGGGCGATATCTATAAGAAGAAATACAAAGGTCTGTATTGCGTGGGCGACGAGGCGTTTATCAAAGAAGCAGATCTGGTGGGTGGCAAGTGCCCGAACCATCCGACCATGGATCCCATAGAGATCGAAGAAGAGAATTATTTCTTCATGCTGAGCACCTACCAAGACAGTATTTTGGAATATCTCAAGCGTCCTGGTGTCATCGTGCCCGAATGGCGCCGCGATGAGGCGATCAGGTTTGTCGAACAGGGGCTCGAAGATTTCAGTATTTCGCGCGAATCAAAGCGTATGAGTTGGGGTGTGGCGGTGCCCGGCGACGACTCGCAGGTCATGTACGTGTGGTTCGACGCGCTCACCAATTACATCTCGACCCTTGGATGGCCCGGTACGGAAGGGAATTTTAAAACATTCTGGACAGAGGGTGAGACGCTCCAGCTCGCCGGTAAAGACCAGGTGCGTTTCCAGTCGATCATGTGGCAGGGGATGCTTATGTCGGCAGGGATCAAGGCGACCGATAAGGTGATCTATCACGGCTTCATTACATCCGGCGGGCAGAAAATGTCGAAATCGCTCGGCAATGTGATCGAGCCGTATGCGATCGTCGATGAATACGGTGCCGACGCGTTGCGCTACTTCCTCGCACGGCACGTGCACCCCTTTGAAGATAGCGACGTCACAATGGAAAAATTCAAAGAATCCTACAATGCCGATCTTGCCAACGGGCTCGGCAATGTGACGGCACGTATTATGAAGCTGGCTGAGACGCATCTTGAACAGCCCATCACTCGTCCGGAAGTGGCTGCATTTCCCCAGGAATATACTGAAGCGCTCGAGAAGTATGAGTATAATCGTGCGCTCGAATTTGTCTGGGGCGAGATAGCGCGTCTTGATCAGAAGATCACCGCGACGCAGCCGTTTAAGCTCGTCAAGACCGATCTCGAACAGGGAAGAGTACTTATTGCCGAACTCGCGACCGAGCTTTACAAGATCGTGCGACTTCTTAATCCATTCATGCCCGAAACGAACGAAAAAATAAAAGCCGCGATTCTCGCCAACAAAAAACCCGAGAATCTCTTTCCACGAAAAGAGTAGGCATGAAATACTTTGACGCGCATACGCATACCAACTTTGTTGCATACGATGAGGACCGCGATGCGGTTATCAAGCGGTCGCTCGATGCGGGGGTGGGGATGAATGTGGTGGGTACTCAGCTTGATACTTCCAGGTCCGCTGTCGCTCTGGCAGAGCAGTACGATGGTGTGTACGCCACGATAGGACTGCATCCGGTGCATACGGCCAAGTCGTACCACGATACTAAGGAGCTCGGAGAGGGTGGGAAGGAGTTCACCTCGCGCGGCGAGGTATTCGATGCCGCTGCATACGAAGCGCTGGGGCAGAATCCGAAGGTCATCGCGATCGGTGAATGCGGGCTCGACTACTATCGCGTCGACGAAAGCACGAAAGACGTGCAGTCGAAAGCGTTTATCGAACAGATCGACCTTGCCAATCGGCTCAATAAGCCGCTCATGCTCCACATACGCAATGCGTATGAGGATTCGATCGAGATATTGAAGGCGCACGCCACGGTCCGCGGCGATGTGCACTTCTTCGCGGGGGATTGGGGCGTAGCAAAGAAGTTCCTCGATATGGGATTCACACTCTCGTTCACCGGAGTACTTACCTTTGCCCATGATTACGACGAGGTGGTCCGCAATACGCCGCTCGATATGCTGCTGAGCGAGACGGACGCCCCGTACATCACGCCGGTCCCGTTCCGCGGCCAGCGCAACGAGCCGGTGTACGTGACGAAGGTGGTGGAGGCCATCGCAGGTATCAAGGGCATAGCGGAGCCGGAAGTTGCGGCACATCTGCTTCGGAACGCCGAGCGCATCTTTGGTATCACGGCATAGTACGGCCAGTGATTTCACCAACATCGCAGGCAGAGGTCAATAGAGCCCTATTTTGCAGGGCTTTTCTTGCAGGCACTGAGCGCTCGTGGTAGAGTACCCCGACATATGGCAGAGGAAATCAATGCAGCCGCAAATACCTCCGAGAACGAGGTCGTTTTGCGCATCTACGAGGTGGGCTACCACATCATTCCAACTGTTCTCGAAGAGAATGTCGAGAAGGTTGTCGGTGATATCCGCACGGTGATCGAGAAGGCCGGCGGCTCTTTCATTGCAGAAGGTGCACCTGCTATGACACGTCTTGCATACGAAATGGAGCATCAAGACGGCGACAAGCGCTCATACTTCGACAAGGCGTACTTCGGCTGGATCAAGTTTGAAGCTCCGATTGCATCCGCTGCGGCACTTGAGGAATTTCTCAAGACCAACGTCTCCTTCTTGCGTCACATTATTTTCCAGACCGTCCGCGAAGAGACACGCGCCAAGATCAAGGCTCCGACCTTGCGCGAAGTGAAGCGCACCGATACGATCAAATCGTCACCACGCCGCACTGAAGAGGCAAGCGCCCCTGTTTCCGAGGTCGACCTCGACAAGGCACTTTTGGACATCACTGAGTAGTGCTAGACTTTTGATATGTACATCAATAAGGCGATCCTCTTCGGCAATCTCACGCGCGACCCTGAGCTCCGCGCTCTTCCTTCGGGCATGAACGTGTGCAATTTCTCGATCGCGACCAATCGCGTCTTCAAGGATCGCGACGGCAAGAAGCAGGAACAGAGCGATTTCCACAACATCGTTGTCTTCGGTCGTCAGGCCGACACCGTGCAGCAGTACCTGAAGAAGGGGAGCACCGCGTACATCGAAGGTCGTATGCAGACCCGCAGCTGGGACGACAAGGCCAGCGGTGAGAAGAAGTACCGCACCGAAGTCATCGCCGATTCCGTACAGTTCGGTCCACGCGGTTCGGGAGGCGGTGGAGGCGGGGTGTCACGAAGCGACGAAGGCCAGCAGGCTCCTGAGGAAATGTCTTCGGGTGGTGGGGCAGGCATCGATTATCCGAAAGACGATATTAATCCGGACGATATTCCGTTCTAATTATGGCAAATATTCTCACGCAGAATGATATCCAGCACATCGACTACAAAGATGTCGATTTGCTCAAGCAATTCGTCAATCCGCACGGTCGTGTCATGTCGCGCAAGCGAACCGATCTGACCGCCAAGCAGCAACGTGCTGTCGAGGCCGCGGTCAAACGTGCTCGCTTCATGGGGCTTCTGCCTTACATACAAAAGTAAAAAGCATCCGGCGCAAGCCGGATTTTTACTTTTGGATGTAGAACGCGAAGCGTTCGTAAGGCAGAAGCGGCCGGAGCGTGGGGCCCAAGGGCGGCGACCCTTGGGACAGCGAGGCGGGCCTTGCGTGCGGGCCGCAGCAGCGGTCCGACATGTGAGGTGCTGTCCTACATCCAAAAGTAGAGATTCAAAACAAAAAGACCCTTCGTACGAAGGGTCTTTTTGTTTATGCGGAGATGTTATACGCGCTCGACGTAATCGCCGGTCTCGGTATTGATACGCACAGTGTCGCCGGCTTCGACGAACATCGGTACGTTGAGAGTAGCGCCGGTTTCGAGAGTAACAACCTTGTTACCGCCCTGGGCCGTGTTGCCGCGGGTGTTTGGCGGCGCCTCGGTGACCTTGAGATCCATCTTGATCGGGATCTTCACCTGCATCGGCTCATCGTCGAACCAACGGACTTCCACCTCGACGTTGCTCTTGAGGTACTTGCTGGCATCGCCAATCCGCTCCTGGTCGATCGTGAATCGCTTCGATTTGTCGCTCACTTCATGGAAGAACCACTCGCCGTTGCGCTCGTAGATGAAGATCGCCGGGCGGGACTCCACCTCGGCCTCTTCTATCTTGTCGGACACGTGGTAGGTGTGCTCGGCCATCGAGCCGGTCTTGAGATTGCGGAGCTTCACCTGGTTGACGGGCTTGCGCTGTTGTTTGCGGAATACCCATGCGGAAAGCACTTCGTACGGTTCGCCGTCGATGATAATAAGCCGCTTCGGCAGGACTTCGTTGTATGCAAGCATCGCCATATGTGAGAGCAGTTTAGCCAAAAAATGCTGTTTGTCCAATCAGTCTATTATCTTTATCAGAGCGAACTTTTCTTTATTGAAAGCCCCGAATCCCTGCTTCTCGAAGAGTGAGGTAGCGCCGGTGATAGTGAGCACCTCATAGACATTACGAGTTTTTGCTTCTTTCAGGCACCGGGCGACGAGCTGCGTGGCAATACTCTTGCCCTGATGCTCGGGAAGTACTGCGAGACTGCGTACTTCAGCGAGGCGTTGCGAATATACCTCGAGCGCACAGCACGCGACGATTGTTCCATTTTCTTCGGCGACGAAGAACTCCTCGGGTTCGGGTAGATGTACTTGTATGAGTGTGTCGGGGAAGCGGGCAATAATTCCTGTGATCGCAGGAAAATCCGCCGAAGTCGCTTTTCGTATCTCCATGAGATGCACTATTCGTCAGCGCTACCGCCGGAACTCTTCGGGCTCATGCCGTTCTCGTTTAGGCTCTTCTTGATGTCTTTGAGGAGCTGATTGAGGATCGGCTTGTTCTCACGGAGAAACGTGCGGGCCGCATCATAGCCGCGGCCGAGTTTGACCCCTTCATCGGCGCCTTTCTTGCCTTTGACCCCTTCAGCTGCCGGTGCCGCGGTGAGGGCATAGGATCCGCCGGATGATTTTTGTACAAAGCCGAGCTTCTCGCCAAGTGCGAGTGCCTCGCCCTCTTTGGAGATGCCTTCGCCGTAGAGCATGTCAAATTCGACCGCACGGAAGGGAGCAGCTACCTTATTCTTGACGATCTTCACGCGGTGCCGGCCGCCCATGACCTCGTCACCCTTTTTGATCTGCGCGATGCGGCGGATATCGATGCGGACCGATGTATAGAATTTGAGCGCCTTGCCGCCCGGGGTCGTCTCAGGGTTGCCGAACATGACGCCGATCTGCATACGGATCTGGTTGATGAAAATGACGGTGGTCTTGGTCTTACTCACGATAGCGGTGAGTTTGCGCAGTGCCTGCGACATCAAGCGCGCCTGCTTGCCCACGTGCTGTGCTCCCATATCGCCCTCGATCTCGTCTTTGGGAGTGAGTGCTGCAACCGAGTCGATGACGATCACGTCGATCTTGCCGCTTCGCACGAGTGATTCCACGATCTCAAGTGCCTGTTCACCAGTATCAGGCTGCGAGACGAGTAGTGTTGCCGTGTCGACGCCAAGCTTCTTTGCATATTCAGGATCGAGCGCGTGCTCCGCGTCGATGAATGCGCAGATACCACCTTTCTTCTGTGCTTCTGCGATCGCATGCAAACAGAGCGTCGTCTTGCCCGACGATTCCGGCCCATAGATCTCGATGATACGGCCGCGGGGGAGTCCGCCGATGCCGAGCGCCCAATCGATGCCGATCGAGCCGGTCGGAATGGCATTCACGTCCACTTTCGGCTGAGCACCGAGCATCATGATCGAGTCGTCGCCGAATTTCGTCTTGATATCGGAAAGTGCGCGTTCGATATCTTTATCTGTTCCGCCGCCGACCGTCTTGGGAGCTGCCTTTTCTTTTTTTCCGAATGCCATAGTGATGTGTTTTGCGAGGCGCTGTTAAGTGATATTCATTCAGTATACCGAGTCCGTGCTACTGCGCTACCGTGCTCGAAGCCGTAGTCGTGGCCACCATAGTATCCGGGGTCGATGTCGCCACTTGGGGTGAGTCCGTCGGAACTACAGGCGGGGAATACACGATTTGAACCACTACTTTGCGGTCGCGCCCGTACTTATCCTTTGCCTCCAGAACGATCTGGTTGAGACCGGGAACAAGCAGGTAGGGCTCCGCAAAGGCGCCGGCTTCCGTGACGGAAACCGCCTGCCCATTCATCGTCAGACTTGAAATACGGCCCGCGGTGCCCACGACAGTGGTGAATGGGTCGTGTGTCGCGCTCGTACTCGAAGTTATCTCGATCGTAGGGCCGTAGAGTATGCCGTGTAGCTCAAAATACGCATATCCGATGACGATCAAGAAGAAGATGCCGATCGCGGTCCTCGTGATACGGCTGTCGCGATAGGGGAACATGGTTACATCTCCTCTTCCCCTATAGGCATTTCCTTGGCGAGTTCATCGGCGTTGCCTTCTCCGATAATATCGCGTGGTTTTGCACCGTCGGCAGGACCGATCACACCGCGGTCCTCAAGGAGGTCCATAAGACGGGCCGCACGTGCATAGCCCACACCGAGCTTGCGCTGCAGGTATGAGGTCGAAGCCTTGCCCGCTTCGATGACAGTGCGCTTTGCGTCGGGGTAGAGCTCGTCATCGTCTTCATTCTCATCATTTTCCATAGACGCGAAGATCGCATCGGTGCCTCCGTTCTGATTTCGTGCGTTGTCATTGAGGTCGATCTCGCCCGAGAGGATACCCTCATTCGATCTGACGATGAATTCCACGACCTTCTTCACTTCGGCTTCCGAAATATACGGCGCCTGAATACGGCGCGGCTTCGACATTTCACCCGAAAGGAAGAGGGTATCGCCTGCGCCCAGCAGGTTTTCGGCACCTCCCATGTCGAGAATGGTGCGGGAGTCTATCTGAGACGACACCTGCAGCGCCACGCGCGCCGGGACGTTCGCCTTGATGAGGCCCGTGATGACCTTGACCGATGGTCGCTGCGTCGAAAGTACGAGGTGGATACCCACCGCACGACTCATTTGTGCCAGACGCACGATACCGCTTTCGAGTTCGCGCGGATATGAAGTCATGATGTCGGCAAGTTCGTCGATGATGAGCACGATATACGGCATTGCCTCCGGCAACGGCTTATCTCCTACAGGTCCCTTTTCGAGCGCGGGCTTGAGGATGTTCTCGTGATATGAGGCGATATCGCGCACCTTTTCGACTTCGAGCACGTTGTATCGGCGATCCATTTCTTTGGCGAGCCATTTAAGTGCGAGGATCGCTTTCTTTGCGTCAGTGATGACAGGGGTCAAGAGGTGGGGAATCGAGTTGTAGACCGTGAGTTCTACGCGCTTTGGGTCGACCATGATAAAGCGAAGTTTCTCCGGCCCGCAGCGGTAGAGCAGCGAGACGATAAATCCGTGGATGGTGACCGATTTGCCGGCGCCGGTCGTACCGGCGATGAGCATGTGCGGCATGCGGGCGAGGTCGGCAAAGTGCGGCGCTCCCGTGATAGAGCGACCTAGTGCGATGAGCAGCGGCTTATCCGATGAGGTGAATTGTTCGTCGGAGATGATCGGCCCCATACCCAGTGTCGTGCGTGCGATATTCGGCACCTCAATACCCACCAGTGCTTTGCCCGGAATCGGAGCTTCGATACGTACCGGGGAAGCGGCAAGGGCGAGCTCGAGGTTGCTCTGGAGCGCTACGATCTTCGAGAGTCGCACACCCTCGGCCGGCTTCATGGCGTAGCGCGTCACGGTCGGGCCGATCGAAGCCTCATCCATTTCCACTTGTATGCCAAAGTTCTGAAGCGTGCGCTTAATGATGTTCATATTGGCCTTCACGTCGCCCACCTCCGGCTTGCCTTTGTTCTTGGCAAGGAGCGATGTTGGTGGCGCGATGTAGGCGCTTCCGGTCGCGGCGATGATCGGGAAGCCGCCTTCCGAGTCGGACCGATCCTTAAAGGTAGTAATCGACGGCTGTGCTTTCACTAGTTCTTCGGGCACCGGCTCCGATTCTTCGATAGGTTCCTCCTCATGTTCGGGCTCTTCGGGCAGTCCCGTGACAGGCACGTCATCAATATTCTGCAGCTCCTCACCCTCTTCCGGCACGCTTGCAAACCATTCGCGTATTGCCTTCACGACGAGTCCGAGGTGGATATTGAAAGCGATCACGAGTGACGCAATGATAAAAGCGATGAGAAATATTGCAGTCGCGGTTGTATCGATCTGAGAAACGATGAAGTTCGATATTCCGCCCCCCACGACACCGCCATTGCCGGGGAAGGCAAGGTTCACGAGTCCGAGTGCGCTGAAGAGGAATACGAACATGCTCACGAGCTGCACCCACCCAAATGCCCGTTCAAATGATCTGAATATAAGTACGGCGATAAGCACGAGAGAAAGCGGGAGCAACAGATATCCGACTCCGAGAAGCCAGTCGAGGCCCTCATAGACGGCCGCACCCACCTTACCGCCTCCGCCCGCTTCCGCTAGTATCAAAAAGCCCGCGATCGCGATCAAGAAAATTGCGCACACGCCACGCAAGGCTTCGCTACTCACGCTCCGCTGCTTGACCACCTCAATCGCATCTTTAGATTTATTTTTTTTGGCCCCTTTCTTCTCTTTCATGCCGACATCATATCACGAGCCATATTCATTTCTTCCATATTTTGCAGGCTATTTTCGTCATTCCCGGGTACAAAAAGACAAAGTATTCGGACATACATTTTCATTGCGTGTAAGGGACGTCCTTTATATAATCAATGTATATTTCATCTATCGGACATACAAAAGACAGAAATATAAACTACAATGGACGATATAAAGGACATACAAAAGACAGACTCAGTATCACGTTTTTTTGATGATACGAACATCCGGACCAATCCTTTCGGGGAGAATCGTGCGGCCGACAGGGCCTATCGCCGTGCTGAGAGAATCGTTGCCGCTATCTATCTTCTGACCAACCACATTCCCGAATCGGAATCGATCCGTTCGACGATCCGCACGGCGGCGCAAGGGCTGCTTGCATCGATCCTCTCAATGCGTGACGAGATGCGCTCTCCGCAATCGCGTTCGGTGCACGCGCTTCAGAGCAGTATTCGCCACTTGATATCTTTGGTCCGTATTCTGAACATATCCGGGTTTATTTCGTCCCAAAATTCATCCACCATGATCGAGGCACTCGATGAGCTGGGAAACTTCCTCACAGCATCCCAGCGATCGATCCTTTCCGAGAATGTGACCATTTCACGCGATGAACTTGTCGATGTCCATATGGGGTCCCATGTATCAAAAGTTTCGATGAGAAACGCGCGGGAGCGGACCGTTACGATAAAGGACAGCGGCGATAGTATTGCGCAGTCCACCGTGTCCAATACCGGAGGGAAGGGAGATACGAGCGTACGAGTACAGAGTATCCTCGACATCCTCTCTGCGGGAGGGTCTCTGGGCATCAAGGATATCGCTGCCAATCTACCTGAATACAGTGAGAAGATGATCCAGCGGGAA
>CAIRSC010000008.1 GCA_903881205.1 uncultured bacterium
CCGTCGGGCTTGATAATGACGAATGTGCGTTCTTTTTTAGGATGTGGCATGGCCGATACTTTAACACAATTTTATGCCCGGAAGAAGCATCCTAGAGCCCGGTAGCAGCGGAGAGATCAATCACGGGGCGCGGAGTAGGAGCGAATTTTCGTTGCACGTCGGCCTCCACTTCTTCGCGATCGCGGCCGTATGTGTCATATGAAAGCTGCTTCATTTCGTCGAGACGCGAATAGTCGAAATTCGGAAGCACTACAGTATCCATGGTAAATGGTTTTGCGGGAGCGCCGTTGACCAACATGGCAGCAACCGCGGTGCAATTCGGCATGTTTTCAAGATCCTGGGCATTGAATGTCGGTGCGAACTGCTTTTCGAGGAATTCCGCATCGGTGGTACCGATGCGCATCGAGATCTTGGTACCGACGTTGCCGATGACCGAATCGCGGATCCCCTCTTCAAGCTGCGCGATGTACTGGTGCGCGATGGTGAGACTGAGCTTGTACTTGCGGGCTTCGGAGAGGATGGTCGAGATAGATGGTGTCGCAAAGTTCTGGAATTCATCGATATACATGTAGAAGGTCGGGAGCACCTCGCGCGTGTCGGCGCGCGAGAAGGCGGCCTGGAGGAATTTGGATACGAGCACGAGACCGAGCAACGATGTGTTGCGGTCGCCGAGACGGCCCTTGGAGAGATTGGCGAGGAAGATCTTTTTGCTGTCCATGATCTCCCGGAAATTGAACGCCGATTGTTCCTGCGCCACGATGGGACGCATGATGTCGTTGGAGAGGAATACATCAAACTTACTTGATATATACGGGACGATATTTTCGAGACTCGCATCGCCTCCTGCTGCCTCCGCGATCTTCTTCCAGAATTGCACCACGATGGGGTTCTTGCACTTCGAGAGCTTGAGCTTGCGGAATGCCGCGTCAGCGAATACCCGCGGCACCTCCACGAAGGTGCAGCCCGATTCCGGATCTTCGATCACGAGCTGGACGGCATTGCGGTAGTACTGCTCGAACATTGGACCGAACGCCTCGGGCACATCGGAATAGAGCTTCCGGAAGATGCCATACACTTCGTCGATGACGAAGGTCTTCATTTCGGGGCGGGACTGGTCGTATTCGAGCATATTGAGACCCATCGGACGTGCGGTATATGCGGGATCGAAATAGATCACGTCTTTCATGCGCTCGGGTGGAATTGACGCGAGAATATCTTCGATATCATTGCCGTGCGGATCGATAAAGCACACGCCTTCGCCGTTGTTGATATCCTGGAGAATCATATTCTTGATGAGCCCGGTCTTACCGGTACCGGTTTGACCTATCACATACGCATGGCGCAGGCGGTCGGCGGGAGCGAAATGCACCGGTGTTTCGTCGGCGCCGAAGCGATTGATGCCGATCACGATCCCCTCGCCGCCGATACCGACCGGCGCAGGGCTCTGCTTGGAGAAGTTGCGCTTGAGTTCGCGCGAGGTGGTGACACGCTCGGCAGTGAAGTGGTACATCGCACTGATCTCGGCCAGCGAGAGCGGCATTGCGATCGAAGATTCAAATGAGCGATAGGTATAATCGCGCAAAAAGCCGGCAATGCTCCAGTTCGACACGCGCTTGAATACCAGCGAATTACCCTTCGGGTCGTCGAGCTGGGAGAACGGCGCAATGAGATTATTGAGGATATCCTCGGCCCGCGCCTCGGTGGCGGCCGAAGCGATGAGGCGGATAGAAGCAGGCACGATACGCGTCTTGATCTTGCGGCCGACCTCTTCGGTCGCCACCTGATCGCCCTGACGCTTCATAGAATGCTGATCATCGCGCTCCTGTTGTTCGCGCGTCGTAAAGAAGCTTTTCGCGATATCATGTAGCGCCTCACCGAGTTGCGTCTCCGGCACCTTAAACGCCTCATGCAGCGACTTCCCCTTTTCTATCTCACGAAGGATCTTTTTGTAATGGTGGTTGTAGCGATCACCCTCATTCGACACCGTGATCTGGATCGCAGCACCCTCACCGTGCTTGGCGAGTTTCGAAAATGATGAAAGTAGCACGTTCATCGGATCATGCTCGAACATTTCCGGGGTCTTGAGCGGATACGCAGGATGGTGTGCGAGCGTCGCGTACGCGGCCGCGTGATGCCCGTCGTAATTGAATATATTGTAGTCTCCGCGACTCTCAGAGATGCGAGCATTGGGGAATATTGAAGATATCAGATGTTCGGCAAGCGCTTTCTTTGCTCGCGGCACCGAGAGATAGAGCGCGGCCTCTTCAGAGCCCTCAGGTACTGCTATTTCAAGAGAGAATCCTTCCCCGTGGACAACAAACGATGCGAGTCCCGCATAGAGCTGCTCTGAAGAAGAAAGCAATTGCTCCAGCTTCGCCTGACGTGATTCCTCTTTTGTCCCCTCCCCCTGCGCCTGCGGCTGGATCTCGAAGAGCACGAGCTCGAGCGAACGCATCACTTTCTCCGGCGCCGGAATTCCCTTGCGCGGCAGGCCTTCGGAGACGTAGCGCACGAGAGCGCGATGGAAATCGTCCTCAAGGTGCGGATTCTTCATGCGCGCCGCGACCGAAAGCGCATTACGGATACCGCGCGTGACGACGATATCGAGCAATCCGTCGAGCTGCACATCGTGGGTCTCGGGTTCGAGCTTCAGCAGTTGCCGCAAAGTCTCATGCTCAGGCATGATAACAGTCTCGTGAAGGATTGTTGCTGGAAGTGTATCGGCATATTCGCGTACTTCGCGCTTGGCGATGCGCTCTTTCTCAAAATCATTGGAAGCGACCTCAAGCGCGTGCTCGCGCAGCGCGACCTGCTCGCGCAGATACGTAAGCTCCTCTTCGGGAGATGCAAATTTGCGCTCGGATGCGACACGTGGTCGCTCCCTCATCGATGGAGGCATCTCCGAATTATATCACTGAGCGTGTGCGGAAATTCGTTGCATCACCTCTTCCGGTGTATCGGCAAAATATACAAGCTCTTTTAGCGGACGCGGCTCCTTGCCGCTCATCAGAAACCCTTCCGCTTCCATGCGCTCAAGCTGTACTTTCATGCCGTCGTAGAAGCCGTCGGTATTGAGCACAATGATCTGCTTTGTGTGTATGGAATGTTTGCGAAGCTCGAGTACCTCGGTCAGTTCATCGAGCGTACCTATCCCTCCCACGAGCACCACGATGACATCGGCGCGCTCAAGCATGACTGCCTTGCGCTCTCCAAGGGTCTTCGCGACGATCATTTCGTGCGTATTTTTGCGTGCGAGATGACTGAACATTTCGACTGAGACACCAATGAGTTTGCCTCCGGCATTCTCGACGCTCGTAGCGATCGATTTCATGAGTCCTTTGTCGGACCCTCCCCACACGAGCGTGTGTCCGGCCTCGCCGAGCATCCTGCCGAGTACTGCGGCGGGAGCCGTATACTTTTCTGCGATCTCACTCGCCGAGCAGAATACACAAACGTTCATATTTTATTTGTTGGTTTCTTTTTTAATCGTATAGTCTTTAAAAAACGTTTGTCCGCGCACCGTGTTATTCAGTCCTACGGCAAACATCTGCCCAAAACTTCCTGTTTTATTTCCGTATTGCCGCTCCAATTCTGACTTGATCTCTTTGTGAGCCTTTAAGTAATTCTTCCACAATTCGATGTTTTTAACCGTACTTGATTGCATACCGGTTGCGCCTTTTGAAAAATCATCAGGATTTTCAAGCGATGCGTAGAACATTTGCTTTCCCACTTCAATCATCTGACTATGTCCTGGCCACATCGCGCCGTATTGAAGCTCCGTTGTCTTCTCATTGAGATACTTGATCAAGTTGGGTCGCGATTCAGAACGTGCAAGCCGGTATACATTTCCACTTTCGGTGCGCACGAACGCCACATCGTCAGAAGCAATCCCATTTGGATCGAAAGCCGAGTATGACTCAACAGTAAAAGTAGCCTCGATAGTTTTTGGCGACAATTCAGATGTCATTTGCTTACTCCGCTCTTCAGAGCGAATAAGAACACTTTTTGTATTCTCTTTAGTGCTTGCGAGCGGACCTTTTGGAAAGCTTTCCATAATTTGTATAATTATATTCTTTGAAACCAGACGTCAAACAATCTCTTGTTCTGAGTTAATGTGTAGTCTTTCGGAATCGAATATAAGGTATGTGTCGTGATTGCCGACGTCCTCGCCTTCTCCGCCTTCAAGTACGACTAATCCCTCGTACCCCAGCGAGCGAACATAATCGCTAAATATCCGTCCTGTCTGCTGCGTTGCAGCTTTTAAGTTGTTGAGGCCAATTTTGCCCGCATCAACATCATTCCTGATTCTACGCAAAACCTTAGAGAAAATATCGACGGAACCACTGTTTGTCTTTTTACGTTCCTCGTACACATCAGATAACGCATCGGAAAACCCTGGCAATATTTTTTTAAGATTTTCCTCCTTACGCAGATCTAAGAGTCTCATATTCTCTACTGCCACCTCATACACTACCGGCTTATGATCTTCTTCCCGACGAGAGCGCCGGCGTGCATATCCAATAGCGTCTTTGGATTCTGAAGTGAAATAGACTCCCTGGCCTACAGTGTCTTCTTCTGCGAGATTGAATTTCTCAATGCCAGAAATACCGGAACCATGATATATGGTTTTCGTTTTTAACAGTACACCAAGCCCATCCTCGGTTGCTTCCTCGTTTTGTTTCTCTTGAATGTGCCTACCTCTTTCTTGCCAGTATTCGCTCGAATGTTTTGATTGATCGAGCGTTTCGCCTCGATTTTCTTTCGGAGTATCTTTGATCCTTTGTGCCAACTCCTTTCTAAATGACGACTCAAGTCCCATCAAAATATTTTACCATGGACGAACGCCGGCTAGTCCATGCCGTACTTCCGATACAAAATACCTATGAGAGACATTGTGTTACAGCATCGGAATTTTATTGCTCAATAATCTGCTCTCCCTCGCCTGTAGGTGGCTCAAATTGCCCAGAAAATGTATCAAGTAAAGATTCGTCGATTTGGTGATTGTTCTTTGTATCTGTTTGATTTCTCAGCCGAAGCCGCTCTTTCAACGTGTTCATTGGAATCTTAAAATATAACAGCTTCCACTCTGCTCCTAATGAATCAATGAGTTGCTTGTATTCTTCGCGTTCGCTTTTCTTCCAAAATCCGTAATCCAATACTACTGACCTTGAGTTCGTAATAGCTGCCTTCAAGGCATCCTTTAGATCTGATTTGGTCTCAATTTCGTATTCAGAATACTTTTCACTCGGGAATTCTCTTCCGAATCGCTTGAACAGCTCCTCATCAAGTGTGAGACGTACTAATCCTTTTATTTCCTGCTCTTTGGCGTATGTAGATTTTCCAGAGCCCGGCAATCCGCAAAGTAGATGCACAACGGGCTTCATATCTACTCTTTCGTGAGAATCTCAGGTCCGTCTTTGGTGACGATCACCGTGTGTTCGGCATGCGCTGCGCGTGAGCCGTCGCGGGTTCGGTATGAAAAATTATCTTTGTCGACATACAGATCACCCGATCCGAGTGTGAACATCGGCTCGATTGCAATGACGAGACCTTCTACGAGCTTATCTCCGGATCCAGGAGCGCCAAAATTGGGCACATACGGCGCTTCATGGACCTCTTTGCCCACGCCGTGTCCCGAAAGGTTCTTCGGGAATCCGAAGCCCTCTTTCTTGGCGAAGCGCTCTACCGCATAGCCGATGTCCCCGGTGGTATTGCCCACCTTGGCCTGTGCGATACCGAGGCGAAGTGCCTCGAAAGTCCCGCGTACGAGCCGCTCGTCTTCCGCATTGAGTGCCTTGCCCGCGATCACGGTCACTGCATGGTCGGTAATGAGTCCGCGGTGCTTGATGCCGAAGTCGAGACACACGACGTCGCCTTCTTCAATCGGCCTGTCGTCGCCGGCTGCCGGCGCATGCACGATCACATCGTTGACCGAGAAACAGAGCCCGCCCGGGAACTTCTCGCCTTTTTTACCTGATGGATAATCAGCGAATGCCATGGTGTCACCTTCGGCTTCCACCATTTCGCGCGCCTTTTGCTCGAGCTCGTGCCCCGTCATCCCCGGACGTACCATTTCGGAAAGGATGCGTACGTGCCGTGCGAGCCGGCGTCCGCCTTCGCGCAAAATGTCGATCTCTTCCTGAGTCTTCGCGATCATGCGAACTTAAGTGCGGCGAGAATGTTCTTGTGAATGGTCTCCATGTCGGGCTCGCCGTCTATCTCGATGATGTTCCACCCGAGTTGGCGCAGTTCTTCTATAGAAGGTACGACATGTTCCTGATACCACGCGAATCGGCTTGCTATCGATTCGTCTTTGGCATCATCGAAACGACCCCGGGCCACGAGACGCGCCTTCGCACTCTCGGGAGTGAGTGTGAGCACAACGCCGGTCAAATTTTTCCGTTCCCAGGATTTCATCATATCGTCCGCAGCACGCGACTGATCGGGCCGGCGGCACGTACCGTCGAGAAGGAGGTGCTGAGTTCCGTCGAAATGCTCATTGAGGAATCCGGTCAGCATGTAAATCGGCATGAACGACGGCACGAGTCCGCCGGCGGCAAGTATCTCCCCCGTCTTCTTGGCGAGCGATGTCCCCGTCTGCATAAATGCACGCAACAGGTTTCCCATTTCGGGCCGAACGACGCCTCGAGCGGGACCCTTTTCCTTGAGATATTTCTCCAACAATTCCACCTGCGTACCCTTGCCCGAGCCGGAAATTCCGAAGAATGCGACAGTTACTGGTTCCATAATGTTACAGAGTATAGCCCTCTTTCTTCATAATTTCTACGACCTGCTGCACCGTCTCCATGAGCGCCCCGTCGGCATTAATGACACGGTAATCGTACTGCGGCGCGTGCACACGGCACTCTTCCTCTGCGATCTTCATGCGCATATCGAACTCGCGCTCCGACATCTCACGCGAGCGGGTATGGATGCGCGAGCGGTACGCTTCAAATGACTCCGGCATGATGAATATCGTGAACGCTCCGTAATGCTTCTTGAGCCAGAGCGCGCCGGCGAGATCGACCGGTGCGAATATGGTCGTCGCGGTCGCGAGCTTCTTCTCCAGATCGGGCAGGTAGATGCCGTAATGCACCCCGCCGAAGAGTGGCACGAAACGGCTTCCGACGATGTGCCCCTTTCCGGTCTCCATATCAAAGCGATCGACAGTCATAAAGTAGTAGTCTTTCGCCTCCTGTTCTCCGGGTCGCATCGTACGCGTCGTTGCGGTCACGAGCGTCTGCGTGTGATGATGATGCTCTTGGAGCTTACGAATGAGTGTGTTCTTGCCGCTTCCCGACGGCCCTGCGATCACGACGATTTTTTTATTGTTCATATTGATGAACGATGCGCATCATAGGCAGAAAGTACCATGGCAATAACGGTCTGCAAATCGTTTTCCTTCGTATTGATCACGAGATTAAAATTGTTCGAGTCGGTAGGATTGACTCCATACAACGAAAAGTATCGTTTTTGTTCACTTGCAAACCTGCGCTCTATACTCGCCTTCACATCTTCCACCGAAGATGCTTCTTCGCTTACTCTCCCCTCCTTGCGGACGTGGTCGAAGATGCGATGCGCCGCGGTATCAGCGTCGAGCTCAAGAAACACCTTGAATGACTCCGGCATCCAGTGCCATGCCATACGTGAATCGATTACCATCTTATCCTCATTGGCATACATCTCCCGCAGGAGCTCGTCGACGCGGTAGTCGATATCTTTTTGCGTCTCCGCAGAAAGGTTCATCGCCTCTACGGATTCATTGCGCTCGGCTGCGATTTTGCGAAAGAGGTCGCCGGAGGAGAAGTGGCGATACGAGAGCGCGGCAGCGACCGCTTTTGCGGTCGACGATTTTCCGGATCCGAGCGATCCGGCGATGGTTATGATTTCTCGCGTCATCCGCTAATACTCTCTGATGGACGTTTGCGCGTCAATCTTCTTCACGAGGTCGAGGATCACCGAGACAACGATGAGCAGTGCGGTACCGCCAATCGAGATCGCGGTGATACCGGTGATGCCCTTGAGGATAAGCGGAAGCACCGCGAGAAGTCCGAGGAAGAGGGCTCCCACGAGTGTGATGCGTGTAATGATGTTGCCGAGGTATTCAGAGGTAGTGGCTCCCGGACGCACACCCGGTACGAACGCGCCGTTCTTCTGGAGGTTCTTGGCGATCTGGTGCGGCTCGAAGGTGATGGCGGTGTAGAAGTACGTGAATACGACGACCAGGAGGAAGTAGATCGAGCCGTAGATCCACTGATTCGCCAGTGCGCTCACGACCCATGCGCCGCCGCTGGCAAGCCATGAGATAGAGACCTTCGAGAGGAATGTTGCGATCATCTGAGGGAACAAGAGGAATGAGAGCGCGAAGATAATCGGGATCACGCCTGCCTGATTCACGCGCAGAGGAAGGTATGTCGAGATACCGCCCATAACCTTATTGCCACGCACGCGGCGTGCGTAGGTCACCGGGATCGGGCGCTCCGCTTCGGTGATAAAGACGACACCGCCCATGATCACGACGCCTGCGGCAATAAAGCCGAGGTACGCCGGGATCTGCGATGCGTCGAATGCGAAGATCGTCTGCGAGAGCGCGGTCGGGATGCGCGCGACGATACCGGCGAAGATGATGAGCGAAATACCGTTGCCGACGCCGAATTCCGAGATGAGTTCACCGATCCACATGAGGAGCATCGAGCCGGCCGCGATCACCGTGACATTGGTGATGAGGCCAAGCATCGTGAGGCTCGGGACGATGCCGTTCTGCTGGAGCAAGAAGAGAAACGCAAATGCCTGGAGGAATGAAAGTGGTACAGCGAGGTAGCGCGAGTATTGTGCGAAGCGCTCGCGACCGGCATCCCCTTCTTCCTGATACATCTCCTTGAGACTCGGAACCAAGATAGTGAGCAGCTGCATGACGATCGAAGCGGTGATGTACGGGCCCACGCCGAGCATCACGATCGAAAGATTCGAAAAGCCGCCGCCGGAGAAAATATTCAGCAGTCCGAAGAACTGGTTGTTATTAAGAAATGCCTCGAGCGATGCGACATTGATGCCCGGTGTCGGGATCGCGGCGAGCAAGCGGAACACGACGAGTGCACCGAGCACGAAGAGGATGCGTGCGCGCAAAGTCTCGTCTCCGAAGACGAGCTTTACTTTATGGAGGAATGTTTCAAACATACCGTTTTATTTACTTGGCAACGATGGTGCCGCCGGCCTTCTCGATGGCAGCGCGTGCTGACGCTGTCGTTGAGCATCCGGTGATCTTGAATTTCTTTGAAGTTTCGCCTCCGACGATCTTGGCACTCTGGCGGCGGTTGATGATGCCCTTCTCGATGAGGGTCTTGAGCGTGATCTCGGCGCCTGAATCGAATACATGATCGAGACGAGAGAGCGAGATAGCGAATGCGTTGGGCTTCGTTGGGTCGACGGTGCGAGCGCGATTCTTACCGTATCCGCGGCGCTTCGGGAGCTTCTTGATGATGTCGCGCATTTCAGGGCGGCGCTTGTTACCGGCACGAGCCGTCTGGCCCTTGCCTCCGCGGCCCGACTGTTTGCCCTTGGTCGAAGACTGACCGCGGCCAACGCGGCGGTATGCGCGCTCCCCTGTTCGTTTGAGTGAATTAAGATTTGCCATATACAAAATTATTTCATTGAGACCGCGCGCAGTGCCTCGATCGCAGCACGTGCATTGTTGAGCGGATTCTTTGAGCGAGAGAGGAGCTTGGCAGTGACGTCGGTGACACCGGCGAGTTCGAGCACAGCGCGCACCGATGAGCCTGCCACGAGTCCGCGACCGGCTGATGGACGGATCTCCACGACCGATGCGCAGAACTTGGCTTCGATGTTGTGGCGGATTGATCGATTTTTGGTGAGGTTGACCGTGATCATATTGCTCTTGGCATCACGCATCGCCTTCTCGATCGCGAGTGCGGTGTCGGCGGCCTTGCCGATACCGACGCCCACCTTGCCCTTCTTGTCGCCGAGCACGATCGCAGCAGAGAAATTGAACCGGCGGCCTCCTGCCATGACGCGGGCGACACGGCGGATACCGATCATCTTCTGAGCGAACTCAGAACGACGGTCGTCGCGCGGACGATTCGAGCGAGGGCGACCTGCACCAGGAGCACCGCGGCGGTCGCGGTCGTTGCGGGCCGGTGCCGGACGAGCTGCAGCTGCGGGAGCTGCTGCCGTCGTCTCTGTCGTGTTGTTTGTAATTTCAGTCATATAAATATTAGAATTCTAGTCCTGCTGCGCGCACCGCATCGGCAAATGCCTTGATGGTGCCCACGTACTGGAAGCCTCCTCGATCGAAGACAACTGCCTTGATGCCCTTCTCACCGGCGCGCTTGGCAAGCGTTGCTGCAGCAGCCTCTGCGCGCTCGCGCGGAGTCTTGCCCTTCTCCTGCGAAGAAGATACTGCCGCGAGCGTGATGCTCTTGGAGTCGTCGATGATCTGCGCGGTGAGGCGGGTGTTGGACTTGTATACCGAAAGACGCGGACGAATTTCAGTACCAATCACCTTTGCACGGACGCGTGCGTGGCGTGACTGGCGGCGTGTGTTTTTGTTGAGAGATTTCATATTGTTTATGCAGCGACCTTCTTACCTGCCTTCATGCGGACGACTTCGCCTTCGTATCGGATGCCCTTGCCCTTGTACGGCTCCGGCTTCTTGGTGGCGCGGATCGTTGCTGAGAATTCACCGACTGCCTCCTTATCCGCTCCCGAGACCGTGATGATGTTCTTTTCGATAGCGACCGTGAGATTCTCCGGGACGGTAAGGTTGACCGGGTGCGAGAAGCCGACGGTGAGCTTGAGGGCTTTGCCCGAGAGCTCTGCGCGGAATCCGATGCCTTCTACCTGGAGCTTCTTGATGAATGGAGTGTTCACACCGGAAATCATATTGCGCATGTGCGCGGCGTACGTACCCCAGAGTGCCTTTGCGAGGCGGGAGTTGTTGGCCGGAGTGACGGTGACTTCGTTGTTCTCCACCGCGATCTTAACCGCAGGATGAACAGACTTGGTGAGTGTCCCCCCTTTGCCCTTGACCGTAACCTCAGCCACGCCGATCTTGATCTCGGTGCCCGCAGGTACAGTTATAGATTTTTTTCCAGTTCGTGACATATGAATTACCAGATCTCGAAGAGCGCTTCGCCGCCGACATTGTCTTTGCGTGCTTCCTTGTCGGTCTTGATGCCCTGAGGAGTCGAGAGGACGAGTGAGCCCTTGCCGTACTTCACGCGAGTGATCTCGTGTGCGGCCTTGTACATGCGGCGACCCGGCTTGGAGATGCGCTTGACGCCTGCGATGCGAGGAAGTCCCTCCGGAGTGTACTTGAGGACGACATCGAGGGTCTTGCGGATCTTCTTACCCTTCTTCTCAACGCCTGCGACGTAGCCGGCCTCCTTGAGCTTCTCGGCGATCGCGAGCTTGAAATTGGAGAACGGGATCGACACCACCGCGTGCTTAACAGCACCTGCATTGGTGAGACGGATGATGAAATCTCCTACCGGATCGGATACCATAAAATTACCAAGAAGACTTCTTAATGCCCGGGATATTTCCCTCGAGGGCCTGTTCACGGAAGCAGATACGGCAAAGACTGAAATCACGCATGAAGCCGCGAGGGCGACCGCAGGTGAAGCAACGACGAACGACCCGAGATTTGAATTTCGGGGCGCGATTCGCCTTGATGATCATTGATTTCTTTGCCATGTAGATGTGTGCCAAAAAGGAGTAGCTTGGAAGGACCTGCACCCGAGCCTTGCGGCAAGAGTTATGGATACTTCCCTGCGTGACCTTAGTTTTCGAGGGTATCCCTTTCAGGACCGCTAAAAAACAAGGCCCCCTGCGAGGCTTGGACAATATATAGCAAGCGGCTTGTTAAGTCAAACTCTTATTTTGAGTAGAGGTTCCGTTCTATCTCCTCCCACGAAACAACTGCTCGAATCGAGGCACTCTGGGCGGTGAATATTTTCTTCGATGCCAACGCTGCTTTTACAGCATCTTTGATTTTCGACTTATTAATACCGGAAGCCTCAATTAGCCAAAGTAACATGGGGGGACATGCCAACCGATTGTATACAATATTTGCAGATCTAATTGATTTGTTTTTCCGATTTTTATACCCGGGACCGTTATATTGCTTGAGCCAATCTATCCAGTGTTCTTTGTGACTGTTCCACCATTTATTGCGGTGCGCTTGGCCCTGATGAAAAAGTTTTTCATCGAAGCTACTTGTTATTGGAGTTTGGTCCTTTAGGTCACGAATTATCATTTGCAACTGCCTAATGGACATTTGGGACCTTTTTTTGATTGGTTCGTGTTTCTTAAGGTACTCGTCCACAATTGCATGAACAGAATCTTCATTTATCCCTCTCTCGAGACAATATTTTGACGCGAACCATTTTCTCAGCGGTTTATTTCCGCGACTCGAATTGCAGCTGCCACAACAAGCAGCAATGAACCGGCCACTGTTTCCCCGATGATTCAGATGTTCAATGGTTCTGGATTTTCCCTGTGGTCCCGCGCTTCCCTTTCGGACGGTCATTTTCTTCTGACAATATATACAGACTTTATACTTCCGATACAGCGACTCTATGTACTGGTCAGTCAGTCCGTATTTCATGTTACATCTTCTGTAGGTAAGCCGAGAAGGTTCGGCGTTTCCAGGCCCGATCTTCGCCAATTTTGCCTCTATTGATGTGTTTATGAGACTTTGCGAATTTGTGGATCTCGAAATACGGCTCGAAGAATTCTCGTGCTTTCTCTTCGGTCCACACATATTCATATACGCCGAGCATCGGGTGGATGTATGCCCCCTCTTCATCCGCTGGATGCTCTTTGAGCAATCGCTTCGTGTGGAGGTCTTCGTCGGCGAGGAATGATTTGAAGAAGAGCCAGCCGCCCGTGCGCAACACGCGCACCACTTCTTCGAGCAGTGCCTCGCGCTCGGCCTTCTTGAGGAAGTGCGACGACATCATGTCGAGGACGAGCGTCTGTGTGCCATCGGGCAAGGGCAACGGATTGGCCATCGAGCCTACCTGGTATTCGATGGGAAGGCCAACGCTCAGCGCCTCAGCCTTCTCTATAGCCACATTGGAGATATCGATACCGAAGCCGCGCATGCCGTAGGTCTGCGCGAGGTAGATGAGGTTGCGGCCGTTGCCGCAGCCGATGTCGAGCACGCGGGCCTGGGTATTGAGGTATTGGCGCTTAGATTCGCGCTCGAGGAAACGGGTGAACTTCTCGAGATCTTCCGAGGGCTCTATCGAAAGCGCGAGGTGTTCGCTCGTCTTGTATTCCTTATTCCAAAAGTCTTTGTGTTCCATATATCTATAAATGCTTACCGCGCCTTTCGGCGCGGTAAGTCGTTTTATGCCTTGAAAGGAATGCCGATGTGCTTGAGATACGCCTCTGCCTCCTTCTTGCTCGAGGCCGTGGTGACGATGGTCACCGCGAGTCCGAAGATGTCCTTTGCATCTTCGTCGGAAGTTTCCGGGAAGACCGTGTGCTCCTTGAATCCGATCGAGATGTTACCCATGTCGTCGACAGAAGTAGTGCGGATACCGCGGAAGTCCTTCACGCGCGGGAGCACGATGTTGATGAGCTTATCGAGGAACGACTGCATGTGTGTACCGCGTAGCGTGACCTGGTAGCCGGCGACGTCGCCGATGCGGGTCTTGAAGTTGGCGATCGACTTGTTGGTGACGCGCTTTGCAGGAGCCTGACCGGTGATCTGAGCCAAGCGGCCGACCATGAATTCGATCTTCTTCTTATCCTTGATCGAGCCGACGCCCGTCGAAACGATGATCTTCGCGACCTTCGGTGCCTGCATGATATTGGTGTAGCCAAGCTGGCCCTTGAGTGCCTCGAATGTCTTATGCTGTTGAGTTGCTGTTGCCATATGATTATTTGATCGTCTCTCCGCTCTTCACTGCGACACGTGTGCGCTTGCCATCAGCATCGCGCGTGATCTTGATGCGTGTCGGCTTGCCGCCCTTAGGATCGACGAGCATGACGTTGGAAGCGTGCATGGTCATCGGCTTGTCCACGATCTGACCGGTGCGGTTGGTCATAGAAGGCTTGCGATGGCGCTTCACGAGGTTGATACCTTCGATGAGGACGCGATTCTCCTTCGGGATCGCACGCGAAATGGTGCCGGTCTCTCCGCGTGCCTTACCGGCGATCACGATTATTTTGTCTCCTTTTTTGAGTTTCATATAGTTATACAACTTCAGGGGCGAGCGTACCGATGGTCTTGTAGCCGCGCTCGATGACTTCGCGCGGGATCGGACCGAATACGCGGTTGGCCTTCGGCTCCTTCTTCTCCTTTTCTACGAGCACGACTGCATTCTCGTCGAAGCGGATGTAGGATCCGTCCTTGCGGCGGAATGCCTTGACCTGGCGCACGACGACAGCGCGGTGAATGTCCTTCTTCTTTACCGCTTTGCGCGGCTGCGCTGACTGGATGGAGATCACGATCTCATCGCCG
>CAIRSC010000009.1 GCA_903881205.1 uncultured bacterium
GGTTGTGCTCGATCGCTATGTGAGCGCCAACCAGATCCACCAGGGCGGCAAGATCACCGACTCACGTAAGCGCAAAGCGTTCCTGAGCTGGCTCGACCAACTTGAATACGGTGTTTTCAAACTGCCCAAACCGGACATGACCATCTATCTCCATATGCCGCTCGAACACTCGCTGAAGCTCCTGACCGACAAACGAGCCCAGCAAAAGAAGAAGGAATACCTCAAAAAAGGCGCACGCGATACCGTCGAACTCGACCGCTCGTATCTCATGAACGCTCAGAAAAGCGCCGCCTCGCTCATGCGCACCCATGCCGGATGGCACAAGATCGAATGTGCGGATCGTGATACCATTCGAACACGGGACGATGTCCACCAAGACGTCTTCCGCCTCATTCAACCTATGATTTAACGTGCGCACATAGCTACTGATTTATTTTTCAGATCATTCCTATGAAGAATCACTATCCCTACATCAAAAAGCAGGATCCCAAGGTCTACAAAGCGCTCGAAGGCGAAGAGACGCGCCAGGCAGAGGGCCTCGAACTCATTCCCTCGGAAAACTATGTTTCCATGGCGGTGCGCGAAGCCAATGCCTCGGCGCTCACCAACAAATATTCCGAAGGCTATCCCGGCCGACGATATTACGGCGGACAGGAATTCACCGACGATGTCGAAATGCTCGCCATTGAACGTGCCAAGAAACTCTTCGGCGCGGGATTCGCCAATGTGCAGCCGCACGCCGGAGCACCCGCCAACATCGGTATGTATTTCGCGCTGCTTGAGCCGGGAGACACGGTACTGGGCATGGACCTCTCTCACGGTGGACACCTCACCCACGGACACCCCGTCACCTATCTCACCAAGATTTTCAATTTCGTTCGTTATAAGATGAAAAACATCGAGACCGGCGAGATCGACTACGACGAGATGCGCGCGGTCGCGAAAGCGGCAAAACCGAAGATCATTCTGGCGGGCTACTCCGCATATCCGCGCGAGCTCGACTACGAGAAATTCGTCTCTATCGCTCGTGAAGTCGGTGCCTACGCGGTGATGGATGTGGCACACATTGCCGGACTCATCGCAGGACGTGCGGTGAAAAATCCGTTTGATTACGGCTTCGATGTGATGACGACGACCACTCATAAGACTCTCCGCGGGCCACGCGGTGGTATGATCCTCACCCGCGAAGATGCCGCGATCGCGAAGAAGATCGATAAGGCAATCTTCCCCGGACTGCAGGGCGGACCGCTCATGCACAACATCGCCGCCAAGGCCGTGTGCTTCGGCGAGGCCCTCTCCCCAAAGTTCCGCACCTATGCCAAGCAAATACTGAAAAATGCCAAGGCAATGGAGAAAGTGTTCAAGGACAACGACATCCGTATGATCACCGGCGGCACGAGCAATCACCTGATTCTCGCCGACGTATACGGAAGTCTCGGCGTGTCCGGCAAAGAAGCAGAGCAGGTTCTCGACGAGGTGGGAATCACGCTCAACAAAAATGCGATCGCCGACGACGTGCGCGGCCCGATGGATCCGTCGGGTATTCGTTTCGGCACTCCCGCGATCACGACCCGTGGGTTCAAAGAAAAAGAATGCGCGCGCGTCGCGGAACTTATGGTGGAGACACTCAATCAGCGGGCGAATAAAAAGACGCTCAAGCGTATACGCGAAGACATCAGAAAAATGAGCAAGAAAATGCCGATACCGGAATCATTCGTATAGCATGCTCTCGCTCGCTATCATCCCCATGCTGGTCGTCGTCGGCTACCCCGGCATATTCCTGATCATATTCCTCGAATCCGGTGTATTCTTCGGCTTCTTTCTCCCCGGAGCATCACTCCTCTTCACGGCGGGATTACTTTCCGCAAAGGGAGTATTTAATCCGTGGATACTCATTCCGCTCGTAACCCTCGCCGCGATCCTCGGCGACAATGCCGGATATTGGTTCGGCGCAAAAATCGGCATCAAACTCTTCACGCGCCCCAATTCGAAACTCTTCCACCAGGACCATCTGCGCAAAGCGCAGCACTTCTATGAGCGGCACGGCACCAAGGCCGTCGTCATCGCGCGCTTTTTGCCGGTCGTGCGAACATTCGCACCGATCGTCGCGGGTATCGCACAGATGAACTACCGATTATTCTTGGTCTGCAACATCATCGGCGCATTCTTGTGGGCCACCTGCGTGACTGCACTCGGATACTTCCTCGGCGCGAGCTTCCCTATCATCCAACACTACATCACGCCGATTGTGATTCTGATCGTGATCCTCACCACGATCCCCATCGTGAATGAAGCGTGGAAAGCGAGCCGCTCTGAAGACCGCTAGCGCAGTTGTTTCAGTCGAGCCAGGCCGCCGTAGAGCCCGCCAACATCGCCAAGTCCCGAATGCACAATCTCGGGAAGTGTCGGGAACATATGCATGATCTCGTCGAGATGCGCGCGGACAGCATCAATCGATATCCCGATCTCTTTGAACATCGATCCGCCGAGAACGATTCTGTTGGGCGACCAGTGGAGGATCGTATTGTGCAGACCGAATGCAAGATATCGTGCGAATTCGTCCCATACCGGGGCACCCTTTCCGAGCTCTTTCGGCTGCACATGATATTTTTCGACGATTGCGGTACCGGAAATTAAGTCACAGAGGTCTTTGGGCTGGTCGTCGACAAAAAGATACTGATGCCCCATTTCAAAACCGTAGACGCTCGGATCAATAACGCCCCGCACGATACGGACGCCGCCGATACCGGTAGAAACGGTGACATACACCATAATTTCGGTACCCGATCCTGCTCCCGCAGTCGCTTCGCCCAAACCGACGAGCGCTGTATCGTTTTCTAAGGTCACAACAGTATGCAATGCATGCTCCAGATCGTCTGCGACCGGATACTTGTTCCAGCCGCCGAGATACGGCGCATTGAACAGAGAGCGCTTATCGGTATTAAGAACCCCGGGCAGTCCGATCACGATCCGTTCGATCGACTCAGTCCCGGCAAGCTCCTGTGCATGAGCAATGAACGTGCGTATACCCTCCTCATAGGTATGCGGAGTGCTGTAAATCAAAGGCTCATCGAATGTGTCCAGATCTTTTGAGCGCGCGATGCGCGTGTTGGTACTTCCGACATCGGCAACAATGTACATAATGTGATTAGGCGGTTATGGTGAGACCGCCCAAATCGGCATTTCTCACTTCCGTATAAAGCGGATTCGCGACCAGCGCCGGAGCACCATCGCGCTCGACGACATAATATGCGAAACCGTGCATTTTTTTCACCCCTTCGTAATCTGCATGTCCTGGCATCGATGCCGAATCGTCTGCGCCGTCCACCGGACTATCGTCCTCCATCACGAGCCACGTAGGTCCCGTATTGACCATCAGATGCCCGTATCCGGGCGGCATATACACGGAGTCGCCTGCATTCACGCGGATCGCTTTGAATTCTTCGACAACTTCAGGCTGCGTGGGATCGATGAGCTTTTGCTGCAAGACAATGCCTTCGCCGGAAAGGAACCAATAGGTCTCGTCGAGATTCCCAATGTGATAGTGGCCGTAGGTCTTTATATATTCGCCTCCAACCGTGCCGGGCTCGAGAATAGTGATATTGCGCTTCTTAGACCCCCCGCGGACCATATAGTAATGAATAGCAGGTCCCTGTGCATCGGGCGTCATCAGCACCTCGCGCATCTTCTCCTGGGTGCGTGCCGCATATGGTTCAAAACTCATGGGCCAATTCTATCACGGCTCCCTGTAGGCCTTATGCACCGATCTGACGCACTTTTTCGATGTATTGAACGACCGCGGAAACGTATGCCGCATGCGACCACGTCAGTGGCGTAGCACCCACCTGCTCGCCGGTCTGGGGATGCAGCTGTTCAGAAAGTGCTCCTGAATTGGCTGCGTGTGAGACAGTCCAGGTGAAGATATCGCGCACGCGCTTGAGGTCGGCGGGAGTCTGAGCGCGGGCGATTAGATATTCGGCGTACCACAGCGTCGTAATCACCCACGGATTGCCGGTAGAGACCGTATCGATTCGACAGTAATCGTCGTCCTGGAAGCGAGCGATCCCACCGCAATGAATACCATGACTGAGCGTGCGGATGGTCGACTCGAATGCGCGGGCGAGCTTGGGGTCGTCTATAGGAAGAACACCGAAGGCGAATATTCCATATACGCTCGACATATCGATCGTCGCGTCCTTCGTCCCCTCCTGCGCCTGCACCATATTGAGGAACATGCCGCTCTTTTCATCCCACAGCTCCGAGAGGATCGCAGCTTTCACCTCTTCGGCCGATTTTCGGTATTGATCTTCGTGTGTATCCTTGCCGAGGATCTTCGCAAGCTCTGCTGCGGCAATGAGTGCTCCGTACACCGTACAGCAGGTGAATGTCGAACTCCCTCGTTTGCGCTCCCACAGATCGTACGACGGCTCGGGCAGATTGGTCTTCGGGTGGCGATAGCGGACCAGAAAATTTGCGGCCTTCTCGATGAGTGGATTGAACATTTCCTCCAAGAATTCGAGGTCGCGACTCACTTTGTAGTGTTCGTAGAATGCATATATTACGAGTGCCGTCTCATCCTCCTGTATCGGCAACTGGAATTTGCCGTCGCGGATCCACGGATGCCACGACGATCCGAGTGACTTATCGGGCAGATATTTGTGCATAAAATAGCCTTCGTCGGTGATCACATCGCGGCAGAATTGAAAGAATCGCTTCGATACATTGGTATCTCCTGCACGATCCAGCGCGAGCGCTGTGTATGCGGAATCCCGCGGCCAGACGTATGAATAGGTGTCGAGCCCGTACTGCAACATGTCGGAATCGAGTGACGCAATGATGCCGCCGCCGTTGTCGACATGCGCCCGCACGAACATGAGCGATCGTTTGAAGAGCGCTACATGATCGTCGGAGAGTCCGGTAAAGTCCCACGCATACGCATTGACCCATGCGTGCCAAAAATTACTCGCGGTCTTGATGAGATGTTCGGGTGATTTGCGTGTCACGTAGCCATTGAGCTCGTGCGCTTGCGCAATCGATTGCGCGGCGGCCATCCAATAATACGCAGTACGAGATTGGCCCGGCGCGAAACTACCATAGAGACCGAGGACCGAATCGGCCGGTCCGTGCTCGATCGGATTCTTGCTCAGCTGTCCGTCGTCGGCGTCGCGATGTGTCCCCTCTTTGCCCTGAAAATTGGCGCGGCCAGTGGCGTAATCCTGAAACGGTATCCCGTCGAGCATGGCGCCGATCAGAAATACGCGGTGCCCTTTGTAATGGATAATCGAGTGCGACACCGGGTCGAAATACGCCGTGTCGGACCCGTGCGATTTGTAGATCTCGAACTGATGAGCGAAATACAGTTTGATCTCTCGATTACGGTCGGCCAGATTCTTCACCGAAATACGACGTACAAATACCGGCTTTTCGTTGTAGATGATGTCTTTGAACACGAGCTCTATCCGTAGCTCTGCGTGACGCGCGGTGATCGAGCTGGCAAGCGCATCGGTCTCGGTCGACATATGAATATTCCATCCTTCGTCGTCCGAGAACCAGGACATTCTTCCCTCGATCCACACGCCAACGCGATGCAGATAGTGTCCGCGCAC
>CAIRSC010000010.1 GCA_903881205.1 uncultured bacterium
GCTCGCCTCTTTGCGGTGCTTGAGTTCTGTGATGGCGATAGAGACCGCATCATCGGATTCGCCCAGTACCTGAGCAAGTTTCTTGCGCGGTAACGTCCCTCCTTCACTAAACAGAAGCGCCTCTATTTTTGATGCCAGATCCATAGTCATAATTAATTGCCGTATTGCGGCAGGCCGCCTCCTTCTATTTCGATCGTAATATCCTCAAAAAGTTTCTCCTGTGAGATGCTTGCGGTGCCCGCGCGGACGAGCTCGAGCATTGCTAGGAAGTATACGATAATTTCGTGACGATCCTTGCTCTTGGTAAGTTCAAAAAAACGCGCACGAAAAGCGGTGTTGAGCCTGTGCTTGAGGTTCACGATCACATCTTCGAGTGCAAGCACCGGGGCGACAGCGGCTTTTGCGAGTGCTTCTGGCATCGGCAGCACGCTCAAAAGCTTCCTTGCCGCAGCTACAATGGTGGCCACAGTGGTTTCGGCGGGACTGAAGACCGCAGGCTGAGCAGGAGCACGATGTGCAAGTAGTATCGGATGCTTACCCCAATGGGCGCGCAGCGTCTTTGCGGCGGCGCGTACGACCGCATATCGAGCGAGTCGTCGTTCGAGCTCCTCTACTGATTCGCGCTCCTCGGTCGAGAGTTCGAGCGTCGGAAGAAGCGTGCGGGATTTGATGAGTAGCAGAGTTGACGCGACAAGAATGAATTGCGCCGTTTCTCCAAGCGGCAGCTCGGGCAACTTCTCGACATACGAAAGATATGCATCGGTTACGTCGGCGAGCGAGATGTCGGTGATCGAAAGCTTCCTATCTTCGATGAGGTTGAGCAGTGCCTCGAGCGGCCCCTGGAATGATTCGGTGGCTACGTGGAAGCGGTCGGTCATGCATCTGATTCGTCTTGCGAGAGCAATCCGTCGATGCGATGCATGTCGCGCGGGAACATTGTTGCTTCGCGAATATTCTTGAGGCCCAGTATCTGCATGGTCATGCGTTCTGCACCAAATGCGAATCCGCCTTCGGGTGGCGCTCCATAACGAAATGCCTCCAGGAACATTTCAATTTTCTTCGGATCCATGTCCCATTTCTCTACGTGATCCATAAGCTGCGCGTAATCATTGATACGGCGTCCGCCCGAGAGCCACTCCACGCCGCGGCAGAGCAGGTCCATCCCCTCGTTAAAATCGGGCTTCTCCGGATTTGGATACACATAGAAGGGCTTCTGGCGCGTCGGGTAACCGTACACATACACAAAATCAGAACCTGTTTCCTCCTTGATGATCTCGCAGATCGCACGCTCGTCTTCAGGATTGAGGTCTTTATCCCCGCGAGAGTCACGGCCGGTCTTCTCAAATATCTTCTCCTGTACCTCAGCGAGCGAAAGTGTCGGAGTGCTGTCGATCATGATCGGCATTTCAGCACCCAGTGTTTCGAGCTCCCGAGCGCAACGCGCAGAGATTTCCGACAAAATATATTTGACGGTCTTTTCCGACATGTCGCGCACGTCCTTCCATGAATCGATGAACCCCATTTCAGCATCGAGCGAAACGATCTCGGTGATGTGGCGCGTGGTGGCGCTCGGCTCTGCGCGGAACACTTTGTTGACCGAAAACACACGTTCGAATGCGGTCATGACGATCTGTTTATACAACTGTGGTGATTGGCTGAGATACGCCTTCTTATCGAAATACTTGATCTCAAACACTTCAGCGCCGCCTTCTGCGGTCGCCGGAGCGATAGCGGGCGCCTGGAACTCGAAGAATCCCTCCTGCTTCATGAATTGCCGGAAGGAATCAATGATCATAGCTTGCACTTTGAATATTGCTTGCAAACGCGGATGACGAAGCGTCAGTGCGCGATGATCGAGCTCTGTCGAGAGTTCGAGATTGAGTCCGCTCTCCGACATATCGAATGGGAGCGGTTCCGCCTTCGCCAAAACAGTGATCCCCGTGACCTCGAGCTCGATATCACCGTTCTGCACCTTCGGGTTCTTGTTCTTCTCCGGACGCTCATTGACGATCCCGTCGATCGCCACGACGTATTCGACGCGGATATCTTTGGCCGTCTCGATCGCTGCACTCTTGGGCAGCACGACTCCCTGAACCGATCCGGTACGGTCGCGAAAATCGAAGAACACCATTTTCCCTTGGTCACGACGTACGCTTACCCACCCTTTGATGGTTACCGGACTCCCCTTAAGACCGCTAAGGTCCGCTATCAATGTTCGTTCCATAATTTAAATTGTTACTCCGATTTTAGCTCGCACATCCTTCATTTTCTCAGATGCTCGAGCACGAGCACGCATTCCCCCCTCTTCCAGAACCTTTTTTACATCTTCATCGGAGATGGCATTGCGCAGTTCGCGCATCGGTGCGATCACCGCCTCGATGTCTTCGATAAGAGCCTCTTTGAGATTCTTGTATTTCCCCTTGTGCTCCTCATACAGTGCGGCAAGCTCCTGCTCGTTTTTGAAGAGCTGATGGATGGCAAACACGTTCTCCGGCTTATCGGATCCTGAGTCGGTGACAATGGACATGACTGCTTTTGTGATCTCGTCTTTTGTACCGAAGAGCGGAACGGTATTGCCGTAGCTCTTGCTCATCTTCTTGCCGTCGGTGCCCGGCACAGTCGCGATCATATCCATGATGCGCTCCTTCGGCTCCTTGAAGGTCGCGCCGTATGCATTGTTGAATTTTGCCGCTGCCTCACGTGCGTATTCAAGATGCTGGCGCTGATCGGCGCCGACCGGCACCACGTCGGTATCGTAGAGCAGGATGTCTGCTGCCATGAGCATCGGATAGGCAAAGAGTCCGGCA
>CAIRSC010000011.1 GCA_903881205.1 uncultured bacterium
GCAGACCGTGATGCAATTGTCGGATCTATCGCGCACGACTTCATATTCCACTTCTTTCCAGCCACCGAGATATTCTTCGATGAGTACTTGGTCGACATTGCGGAACACCTCTTCGAGCTTCGCTTTGAGCTCTGTTTCATTACCGACCATCCCCGAGCCTTCGCCGCCAAGAGCGAATCCGGACCGGACCATGACCGGGTATCCGATCTCACGTGCAGCAACGACTGCTTCGCTGACCGAGCGCGTTCCACGACTGAGAGCCGTCTTCACGTGAATCTCCTTCAGTTTTTCCACGAAGAGATCGCGATCTTCGGTATTACGAATAGTCTGTACCGGTGTGCCGAGCACCGCCACATCATATTTCTTGAGAACTCCGGTAGATTCCAGTGTGAGCCCGAGGTTGAGCGCTGTCTGTCCGCCGAACGATAGGAAAATGGCGTCGGGACGCTCCTTCTCGATGATCTTGGTGGCGAATTCGGGCGTCAGTGGCAGGAAGTACACGGTATCGGCGAGCTTTTCATCGGTCTGCACGGTCGCTATATTCGGATTCATAAGGATCACGTCGACCCCTTCTTCCTTCATGGCCTTGATCGCCTGAGAGCCCGAATAGTCGAACTCTCCGGCCTGGCCGATACGCAGTCCGCCCGATCCGAGCAACAATACTTTCTTAGGAATTTTAGGTCTCATATATTCTTTATGGTGATACGGCGGCGTCCGGCGAGTTCATGCAGAAAGTCGTCGAATATCCATGCGGTGTCGGTCGGCCCCGGATTGGCCTCGGGATGGAACTGAACCGAACGCCAGGAGCGCGATGAATGTCTGATACCCTCGACCGATCCGTCGTTGGCGTTGGTAAACCATACCTGCCACGAAGCAGGTAGTGATTTCTCATCAACTGCGAATCCGTGATTCTGCGACGTGATATAGCAGCGACCGGTCGAGGTATCGACGCACGGCTGGTTCTGTCCGCGATGCCCGTATTTGAGCTTGTAGGTAGAAGCGCCGGCCGCGAGTGCGAGCAATTGATTGCCGAGGCAGACGCCGAGAATCGGCTTACCGTCGCGCATGGCTTGGCGGATGTGTTTGATGGTCTGCTCGCACATCTCCGGGTCGCCCGGCCCGTTGGAGAGAATGAGAGCATCGTATTGATCCTCAGAAAAGTCGTAGTTCCACGGCACGCGCGTAAGCGTGACCTCAGGGCGTGCGAGTGCGCGCACAATATTCTCTTTCATGCCGCAATCCACTGCGATGATCCGGATCGGGCCTGAGCCGTAGACCTTCTTGTCTTTGATGCTAACGCGAGCGACGAGATTCTCACGATTGGGATCGACAAATTCACCCAGAGTAGGTGCGATCTGTCCCAGCATTGAGCCGCGATCGCGTAGCTTCTTGGTGATCGCGCGCGTGTCGACTCCGGTGAGCGCGGGCACACCCGATGCCTTGAGCCACTCGGAGAGCGAGCGCTGCGCTTCGTGATGTGAGTAGGTGGGGGAATATTCCGAGACGATGAGTCCGGCC
>CAIRSC010000012.1 GCA_903881205.1 uncultured bacterium
TCGGGAGATTCCGTCGCACAGCTCAAGAAGAATTGGAAGCCGGAAATGATGCTTCCGCGGCTCTTCGTGGACCGCGATATTGCCGACGGTGCTAAGCGCGCCAAGAAAGACAAATAAAATTATGAAGCAGTACAACGACATACTCAAACGGATCATGGAAGAGGGTGTCGATCGCGAGGGTCGCAATGCCACGACCCGCGCCCTCTTTGCATTGCAGATGCGTTTTAATATGGAAGACGGATTTCCTGCGGTAACCACCAAGAAACTTGCGTTTAAGGCGGTAAAAAGCGAACTTCTCTGGTTCCTCGCAATGAAGGGCAAAGAACGCGCAAGTGATGAGGAGCTCAAGGTGCTCAACGGCTCGGAGCGCACGATCTGGACCGACAACGCCGAATCGGACTACTGGAAGCCCAAAGTGCAGTTCAAGGGCGACCTGGGCCGCGTATATGGCATCCAGTGGCGCAATTGGAAGAAGCCCGACGGTACGACAGTGGACCAGATCGCGCAGCTTATCGAGAAGATCAAGACGACCCCGAACGATCGGCGCCTTATCGTGAATGCGTGGAATCCGGGCGAGCTCGAAGACATGGCGCTTCCGCCGTGCCACATGTTCTTCCAGTGTTTCGTCGCCAACGGCAAACTTTCATTGCATATGGTGCAGCGCAGCTGCGATATGTTCCTCGGCGTGCCGTTCAACATCGCGTCATACTCGCTCCTGCTTCACATGCTCGCGCAGGTGACTGGGCTCAAAGCGGGCGAATGCGTGCTCACATTGCAAGACGCACACATCTATCACGAACATTTTGATGCGGTCAAAGAACAGCTCGCGCGCGAGCCCTTGCCGCTGTGCCAGCTGCATTTGAATCCGAGCGTTATGGACATCGACGGCTTCAAAATGGAGGATATCGAGCTCATCAACTACCAAAGCCATCCCTCGATCAAGGCAAAAATGATCGTGTAGGCTGTTTATTGCGATATTCAGGAAACCGTGGCAGGGTGAGAACAGGTAGGGAGAAATCACCATGCAGATACTCGTTCCAAAGCGCTCAATCAATATCCCGCAGTTCTACGGAGACGGGCTGATCCGTCCCATTATATTTTTTGCAGGTCCCGTACGCGGCGGAGGCGACTGGCAGGTCCCTATGGCGCACTTGGTGAAAGAACACCCCAAACTCACGAAAAGCATCGTTGCAATTCCGTGCAGGTGGGATGCAACTCACAAAATGGCACCGTGTTTTATCTCCGGCGATCAGAATGTATTTCCGCGTCAGCTTAATTGGGAGCGGAAATATCTGAAGATTGCGGGATTGGCTCCGCCTCCTGTACCGGGCTGTGTTCTTTTTTGGCTCGGTGAGGAAGATACGGCATCACCTCATCCGGGACCGGAGCCATACAGTATGGACACGCGTGGCGAAGTTGCCGAGTGGCGAATGCGCATGGCATTCCAAAATGCTCGTGTCGTAATCGGTGCCGAACCCGGCTATCACGGACTGAGTCAGATCCAGCGTAATTACAGTCAGGAGCTGGGTTACGATTTTCCGATCTACCAGACCAAGGAAGCGACCGTTAATGCCGCCGCTGAGATGGCCTTTCGTGATCTGTGATGTATCGTTCCAGGCGGCGGCTCTCGCGAGTCGCCGTTTTCTTTTTATGCTATATTCGGCCTATGAATACACCTCCCGTATGTATCGTTGTCGCCATCGGTAAGAATAGGGAATTAGGGCTCGGTGGCAAACTCCTCTGGCACATTCCCGACGATCTGAAGCGCTTTAAACAGCTCACGATGGGCCACCCCATCATCATGGGCCGGAAGACCTTTGAATCGATATTGGGGTATCTGGGCAAGCCGCTGCCGGGCCGCACCAATATCGTGGTGACCCGCGATCCGCAATGGCAGTATGAAGGCGTTGTCGTTGCTGGATCTATCGAAGACGCGCTTGAAAAAGCGCGCTCCGAAAATCCGACCGAGATCCATATCGGTGGCGGAGCACAGCTCTACGAACAGGTGCTTCCGCATGTTGATAAACTCTTTCTCACTATTATCGATGATACGAAAGAGGCGGATACTTTTTTCCCACCGTACGAAACAGATTTCACGAAGAAGACATTTGAGGAATCACATGAACACGAGGGACTGAAATATACATGGATAAATCTTGAACGATAATTGGCGCATCATTTCGTCCTAAGAAAAAAGTAAGCGCCGGGCAACCGGCGCTTTTTCTCAATTATCTTCGTTGGTTTCTTCAGCGGTCGACGCGGCGCAAGGGCTTTTTGGGTGTCAGGGTAATTTGTGCGGTGCCCTGATAACATTCCTTCGTCGTACAGAATGAGCAGGTGCCGCCGCTGCGATAGCCGGTGTCCCAAGTGGTGCATTTCGACATAGTTACTTCGCCTGAGATCATGCACCGTTGCGCCTTACCTTTCAGACGCGGAATCGCGGCTGTGATCGGTGCCAGCGGAAGTCGCGGGACGCTGTGCCCGCTGACGCGGACGTCCACCGAATATTCAACGCCATCTTTAGTCGCGGACATTTTACATCGGCCGCTGTGTCCCGTGATCACGACAGAATCGTCGCACTCCTGCGTGGAGATGCTATCGACCGGTATCTGGCACGAAATCGGGCCGCGGCCCACCCAGATGCCGTCGGCGAATGATGTGATACTGAAAAAGCAGAGACAGAGAGCGGCAAGCGGCGCGGTGATGAATCGGCGCATTGAATCCTCCCCTATACTTCATTGTGAGTCCTGGCGGGAGCGTAGCACGTAGCGGTTTTCCCGCAATTGCGCCCATTCTCAGAGCTTGTATGATGCGCAAATATGAATAATTGGTACGTCCTCACCGGAGGCCCGTGTGCAGGAAAGACGACAACCATCGACGAGCTCGCGCGCCGCGGGTATCCGGTGGTGGCCGAACCCGCACGGCTTATCATCGAAGAAAAGCTCGCAATGGGTGAGACTATCGGCGAGATCGTGACGAATAACGATTGGTTGCCGTCGGTCGTACGTCGCTCGCTCGAACTGCACACGGCGGCTCCGACCGACGAGACCGTGTTTTTCGATCGCGGTATCGCGGATTCGATCGCGTATTACCGACTCAATATGCGCGAGCTCGATATTGAATCGAAAGCAATCATCGATTCGATCTCATACGCGAAAATATTTGTGCTCGATCTTGTTGATTTCGAAAATGACGAAGCGCGAAGCGAGTCGATCGAGGAGGCGCGTGCACTGCACACACTAATCACCGAGGCGTACGAGTCGCTCGGATACGAGATTGTGCGCGTGCCGGTGATGCCGGTGGGGGAGCGCGTCGACTACATATTGGCGCACCTCAACTGACCCGCTCAGGATATCAACAGGTGGTGGGCTGAAGCTACTATGAAGTAATGAGCGATGATATAATCCGTCTAGGTTTTAAGGTCGATACGTTTAACAGGTTGAGGACGTAGTTCTTCGTTTCAGCTGGTTTGGTCCGCAAGGATCATTTCGACCCAGTGAGAGACGCTCAGGAGTCGACGCCTTGAGGAAGAATTGCGATCTCGTGTCCAAAGAAAAGAGCCACACATTTGTGTGGTTTTTTTCTTTTAAAGCACTCATGAAAACTGCATCTACGGCGTTGCGTTCGTCGGCAAAACGCTCATCGTACCGAAAGTACGCCTCGCGCTTCGCCTCCTCCGCGCCTTGTAGCTGCAGCTTTCCTGTGCGCTTTATTGCTTCAAACCAAGTCCGGTGCGGATGAGGTACCAATTGATCGCGAAGAGAACGATGATGATGCCGCCGAGCACCGAGAGTGAGATCCAGATCGCGATGTCAGCGACGCCGAGGAAGCCGTAGCGGAATCCGTTGATGAGGTAGAAGATCGGATTCACATAGGTCACGTATTGTGCAAGCTGTGGAAGCGAATGTACCGAATAGAATACACCGCCGAGATAGGTGAGTGGGGTCAGTACGAACGTTGGGACGATATTGATCGCGTCCATCGATTTGGCGTAGACGCCGTTGACGAGTCCGGCGAGCGCGAAGACGACAGCCGTGAGGAGTCCGAAGACAAAGATGATTCCGATATTAGCGATCGTGAGGTGCAGTCCGGTGAAGAATGCTGATATAAGCATCACCAAAGTGCCCACCAGGATTCCACGTACCACCCCGCCCGAAACGAATCCGACGATGAGTAGCCATGGTGGAGTCGGAGACACGAGGATCTCATCGATGGAGCGCATGAAGAATTTGGACTGGAAGAAGGTGAACGAGGTGTTGGAATATGCGTTGGTGACGATCGCAAGCATGACGAGCCCGGGCACGACGAACGACATATAGTTGACTCCTTGCATGGTGCCGATGCGACTGCCGAGCACCGAGCCGAAGATCAGAAAGTACAGGCTCGAGGTGATGACCGAGGGCAGGAATGTCTGTACCCATATGCGGAACAATCGTACGACGTCCTTGCGCACCATCGTGTAATACGAGATCCAGAGTTGATAGGTATTCATAATTATTTATCCGAAGTGAGTTTAAGGAATACTTCTTCCAGTCGTCCGCCGCGGAATCCGCTGCCATCTGCTGCGTGTGCGCTCTCGTTGCGTTTGAGTACGTCTTCCATCGATCCTTGTTCGACGATCTCGCCCTTATTGATGATGGCGACGTGTTTGCAGAGCTGCTCGGCTTCTTCAAGATAGTGTGTGGTGAGGAGGATTGTCAGACCTTTCTTACTGAGTCCGGTCAGGTATTCCCACATACCACGACGCAGTTCCACATCGACGCCAGCGGTCGGCTCATCAAGTATCAGGAAGCGCGGCTCGTTGACGAGCGCACGTGCGATCATCAGCCGGCGCTTCATGCCTCCCGAAAGGCTCATCGCGTTTTTATCCATTTTATCGGCGAGTCCGAGATCGGTCAGGATCTGTTTGGCGCGCGGGATTGCGATCGAGCGTGGAATACCGTAGTAGCCTGCTTGATTGACCACGATGTCGAGCGGTTTTTCGAACGGGTTGAAGTTGATCTCCTGGCCGACCAGCCCGATGTTGGTCTTTGCAATTTCCGGATCAGTATTGATATCAGAGCCGAATACTGAGACGGTACCGGATGACTTGTTCACGAGTCCTGCGGTGATACCGATGATCGTGGTCTTTCCCGCTCCATTGGGGCCCAGCAGTGCAAAAAAATCGCCCTCGGGAATTTCGAGCGACACGCCGCGAAGCGCCACGGTGCCGTTGCCGTATTCTTTCTTGAGATCTTTGATGGAGAGTGCTGTTGCCATATGAGTCGTTACGATAGCATTTTAGCCACTAATTCGAAAGTTTCGGCCGGATTCGCGACCGCGTGCGTTGGAATCACGCCGATGACCGACTCGTCATTGCCGCCAGGGAAAAGTGCATCACCGATATAAATGCAGCCGCTTTTGTCCCAGCCCATCGCGTCTATATACGCGGCGACATTGAATCCTTTATTCTTTCCGGCTGCAAAAAAATCGAGTACGGTCGAACCACCGCTGCGTACCTCGACGCCGTCTTGTCGGAGTTCTTTGACGTCGTCTGAGAATGTCCTCAAGAGCCCCAGTCGTATCTCGTGTTTGGGATCAAATGCGTTTTTCTTTGCCGGGTTCTCGTGGTGACCGATGAGCGAATATGAGATCTGCGAGTCGCGGTCTTCAACAATGTCGTTTTCATCGCTCACCGTGTAGTGCAGATATGCTCGAAGCTTTTCGATAAACGCGAACGCAGCGTCTTTCAGTGCCGGCGGCAGGTGTCGATTCCAAAGTTCGCGGCCATCGCGCGTTTCTGCAAAGTTGCCGTTTTGTCCCATGACGTGATACATCCCGACGGTTTCCGGCCGCAGATGCTCACGAATGTCCTTTTCTCCGTGGCCCGACACGATAATGACGTCTGCGTGCTCGCAGAGTTTCTTGAATACGGGGACGTGTTCCGGCAAGATCAGTGCCTTGCTTGGGGTGAGCGTGTTATCGAGGTCGAAGAAGAAGTGTTTTGGCATCTAGATATTCTGCCACGGAAGATTGCTTATGTAATCACCTTTACCGAGCGGGACTCCATTCTTACGCATGATGGAGTAGGCGGTTGTTGCGTGGAAGTAGAAGTTGGGGACCATGTAGAGCGTCGCATACTCGAACATTCTCATGTATTTGCCCGGCATATAGCGCAGGGTCGCTTTCTCGTCCTCGCGACCATTGAGCTGTTCGGGCGTGATCGTCCGTAGGAATTCCAGCGTTTTGGCGATGCGCTCTTTGAGTTCGGGAATCGTCTTCTCGGTATCTTCGTGAGCCGGGGCTTCGACGCCCGCAATGCGGGCAATCCCGAGCTTTGCGTTGTCACATGCTGCCTGGACCTGACGCACGAGCGGGAATTGATCGAAGATGAGATGATCGGTGACGATGGCGTGTTGCATGGATCCCGCCGGCATCCACTCGGGCTGTTTTGAATCCGCGTACACGGCAGCCTTATCAAGCATGCCAGAGAGGCTTTCGAGTGTCTTCATCATGGCCGGGACGATCACAGAGTACATGTTTGTTTCCTGCATAATTTTGAATCGTTATCTACTAGTCGGAACAGTATATGCCGATGCGAGAAATCGGCCTGTGGATTACTTTGTAAAGTGCTTTGGACAGCACCCTATCTCTTGGAGAAGTCCACTGCGATCTCATTGAGACCGTCGCGCAAGTCCGCTTCATTTCCTACGATCGAATGTGCGCGCACGCCAGGGAAGAGTACTGCCACTGTCGTGCCGCGGCCGACCGCGCTGCGTATCGTGATCTTGCCTTGGTGCATCTTGATGAGTTCCGAGACGATCGCGAGACCGAGGCCCGAGCCGCCGGAACTTTTCGTGCGGGATGGATCGGCACGGTAGAAGGGCTCGAATATGCGGAAGAGATCTTTGCGCGCGATACCGATGCCCGAGTCTTGGACGAGCAGTTCTATCTGATTGTTCGGCGCCGGCTCGACCGTGATACGGATATGTCCGCCGCGCGGTGTATAGGAAAGTGCGTTCTTAATAAGATTACCGACGATCTGGGTGAGCGCGGTCGCATTGCCCCACACCTGCGCATCCGGGCTTTTGCGCAGGGTGACCTGGTGATTGCCGCTCTTGGCGAGCTGCGAGTATTTTTGCACCGCGTCGGTCGCGACAGCGGAGAGGTCGACATTGGCGAATTCGATTCGCTCCGGTTTTACGAGCGCGGAAAGAGACAAAAGATTGTTAATAATCTCCGAAATACGGTCGAGCTCCTCCACGTTACTGGCGAGCGTCATCTTGAGTTCTGCGTTCACGTTGCCATCGAGAAGCGCGACTTCGGTATTGGTCTTAATGACGGAAAGGGGAGTGCGTAGCTCATGTGCGATGTTACCGATGAATTGTTTTTGAGACGCGAGTGCGTCGCGTGTGGGAGTGAGTGTGATGCGCGCGATAATGTACCCGAAAAGCGCGGTTTGTCCGATGATCAGGCCCGCAAGTGTTAGGAAATTGTGCGTCCGCAACTCTTGCGCCTGTCGCACGATCGAGGCGCCGAGCGCAACCGGCACCTTCCCTTGGCCGCCCTCGGCCAAACCGCGAAGAATGACATTCGAGACATCGTTGCTCAGAATGTTGTAGGCAGTGCCCATGAGCGCGAGCAGCACGGTCGCAAACGCCGCTTGCAGTGCAACTACGTGGACCTCCGTGCGGAAAAACGGATCGTATCGGTATTTATTCGCTAAGGCGGTAGCCGATTCCGCGAACCGTTTCCAGTACAGTCCCATTGTCTCCATCACCCAATTTTCTGCGTAAATTTTTGACATGAACATCAACGACGTTACTAAATCCGACGTAATTAAAGTCCCAGAGATGATTCAACAGGTCCTCTCGATTGACCACCTGGTTCGGATGGCGCATGAAGTACTCGAGTAGTCCAAACTCTTTGAGGGTCAGTATGATTTCCGTGCCCGCACGGGTCACACGACGATCCGAAAGACTCAATTCGATATCACCGCTGTGCAGTTTTTCGGGGAGCGATTCGGTCGGCCGGCGAAGCAGTGCTCGGATGCGAGCGACAAGCTCGGCGAATGAGAACGGTTTGACCATATAATCGTCTGCGCCGGACGTCAGCAGCTGCACCTTCGTGTCGGTCTCATTGCGCGCGGTGAGCACGAGAATCGGCGTGGCAATGTTTTGTTCGCGTACCTGTTTGCAGATCTCGTACCCGTCCATGGACGGAAGCATGAGGTCAAGAATAATCAGGTCGTAATCAGACCGGTGGAGCGATATGCGGGTGAGCACCTTCTTGCCGTCGGCGATATGGTCGACCGTGTACCCCTCGAGCCCGAGGCCTTTTGAGATGGCATCGGCGAGCTTCTGTTCGTCTTCTACAAGTAGTATTTTCATGGTGATTTGTTAGCTTCTAACTGCTCAACAGCATACAGCGTGCTGTATGAAATCTTCATGAACTCCTGCTCGAAGGGTAGCGCAGGTTCAGCTGCCGCAGGAGGGGCCGCAGTAAAACGTTATTTGGCTTGGTCGGTTGTGATCATCGAAAGTGCCTCTTTGACGGTGGTCATGAATTGTGCCGGGAATATGATGGTCGAATTCTTTTCGACCGAGATCTCCGCCATCGTCTGGAGGGTGCGGAGCTGGAGCGCGACGGGGTGCGCACTGATAATGTCGGCCGCTTCGCCGAGCTTTACTGCCGCTTGGAATTCTCCTTCGGCCGCGACGATCTTGGCTCGGCGCTCGCGCTCGGCTTCGGCCTCTTTAGCCATCGCACGCTGCATATTGTCGGGAAGCGTGATGTCTTTGATCTCGACTGCGGTCACTTGGGTACCCCATGGTTCGGTATGTGCGTCGATCACGTCCTTGATTTGTTCGTTGATCGACGCGGTATCGGCGAGCAGCTGATCGAGCGAGAAGCGTCCGACGACATTGCGCACCGTCGTCTGGCTGATCTGATTGATCGCATCATATACGTTCTCGATCGAGATCACCGCTTTTTCGGGATCGACGATGAGGTAGTAAGCGACCGCGGCGATATCGATCGATACATTGTCTTTGGTAATGATCTTCTGCGACGGGATCTGCATGGTCACGGTGCGTAGCGATACGCGCTCCATTTGTTGGAACGGCCA
>CAIRSC010000013.1 GCA_903881205.1 uncultured bacterium
GTATCACTTATTGCCTTGCGCGGCTAGATATCGCGCGACAATATCGACTTCGACGTTCACGTGGTCCCCTTTCTGGATGCGGCCCAAATTCGTGCTTTCCAGGGTCTCCGGTATAAGTGCGACCGTGGCAATCCCGGACTCACATCGGGCCACCGTGAGACTCACGCCGTTGATCGCGATCGACCCGAGCGCCGCGACGAACATCCGTAGCTTCTCCGGTATTGATATCGATAGTTCATACGTGCTGCCCTCGTGCACGACGGAATCGATCTCCACGGCCGCATCGACATGCCCCTGCACCAAGTGCCCGTCGACAAAATCAGTGAGCCTGAGCGATCGCTCAAGATTCACTACTGAACCGGCGGCGAATGCCCCGGCCGTCGTTTTCGAAAGTGTTTCCGGAATGTATTGCACGTCGAACGAATCCTCATCGTACGCGACCACCGTCGAACAGATCCCGTCGATCGATATGCTCTGCCCTTTTGTGAGCTGCCAATCGTGCGGTTTCGACAAGCGCGCGCGCAACGCACCGCGCTCGTCCGTGACCGACATGATCTTCGTTGTTTTCTGAATGATGCCGGTGAACATATTAGTTTTCAAAATATTCTTGTATAGCGGTGATGTCTGCGGCGATCGCCTTTTTCAGCAGTTCGTCATTCTCAAATTTCCCGGTCTCTCTGATCTTGTGCTTCAGTTCGATCGTCACTTCTCTGCCATAGAGCATTTCGGAGATGCCGAAAATGTATGCCTCGAGAATATGCCGCGAGGGATCCGCGAATGCCGCCGCACGGTGGATCGTCTTGTCGATACGCACGAGCGCCGCGTATACACCGCTCACACCGCTCGCTTTCAGCTCGATATTGATCGTGGGATACCCGAGCGCACTCCCCCGCTGCGCGCCTCTTTGTACAATACCTTTAAACGGTTCCATGTCGATCAAAAAAATTATGGCGGAGGCGGTGAGATTCGAACTCACGGTCCCTTGCGGGACTCTTGTTTTCAAGACAAGTGCACTAGACCAACTATGCGACGCCTCCCTCTATATCCGCTACACTACCATTAAGCCAGCTATTTTCTAAGTAGTGCTCTTCGGCATGACAATTGGGGCAGATAAGCGCAAGGTTGGTAAGCTCATTGTGACTGCGATCCCGATCTTTGTGATGCACATGCAATATCTCGAGCTTGGCAAACCCGCATCGCTCGCAGGTGACACCTCTTTCTTTAATTAATCGAAGCTTTAAAGATCTCTGATTTTTCACCTTGTCTTTTAGCGGCCGTCCAAGCTTATAAGAAATGCCTGTACGATATTTGTTTGAGCATGCTCTGCTGCACGTCTTCGCATGTCTGCCGGCAAGGATCGGTTTCGTACATACAATGCATGGGACTTCTTTTCTTGAAGCACGGCCGAAACAAGCAGAACTGCAATATGCCCTCCCCTTCGTTTGTTTCAGCTCGACCGGTCGCCGATAGATACGTTTCTGACATATCGAACATACCGTATTTGGTTTTCTTTTATATTGCTCAACCATTCCTCCAGTATACCAGTTCACGTATCACGCTCAGACGCACATCGTGCTGCGTATATTTCGCATGCCCTCGTCGCGTGAGTGATACAATGTGTGAAAAGATATGCCCGACAACAATATCTCTTTGCGATGGACCGCATATGAACATGAGCACATCGAGCGCGGGGCCGACTGGTTCTGGGCGCTCGGTATCGTCGCGGTGTCTCTCGCGATCGTGAGTATTCTTTTTCATGACACCCTCTTTGCACTCGTCGTACTCGTCGGCTCATTCGCGCTGGCACTGCTTGCCAACACGCCACCGGATATCGCACACTTCGAACTCTCCGACAAAGGCATTCGCATCAACGACGAACTTCATCGCTATGGCGAGATCATTTCATTCTGGGTGGAAGACGAGCATGAAACGCACCGTCCACTCTTGCTTGTCGATACGACCAAGATCATGGCACCGAATCTCATTATCCCGATCGAACATATCGAGCCTGCGGTCATCCGCGCATACCTTAAGGAACGCACTGAGGAAGTGCATATGAAAGAGCCGCTGCCGCACAAGATCCTCGAATTCTTCGGCCTTTAGCCGTTATTGGGTGATGGTGAACACATCAGGGCTGTACGCCTGAGCTCCGTAAGACGCATTGGCGGGAGTACCGGTATACATGTCGGCCTCGATCCCGTACTGCCTCCCCGGTATCAGATCAGTTCCGCACACAAAGTTTGTACTCTCATCGCAAGTATCAGTCGCTTTCGGCAGCGTCCAGGCATACGTACTGCTGGCGTTCAGTTCATTGGCGATAATCGCTGTTATGCTTCCCAGTCTCACGTCGTACAACCAGAGCGACATCTTTGAGCCCGATGGCGGGTTTGCCGATGACCAGCTGATCGTATTGATGGATCCGCGCGCAATACTACTACCGTCTGCCGAGGAGTTCACCGTGATTGTGCCAGTTTGTTGTCCACCATTTGATCCCGTGGTGACGATCGTGGTCGTGGCATCGCGGGTGCCACCGCCAAGCGTCACGCAGTGCAGGAGAATGTCGGTATCCTGCGTAATCGGTGAGGTTGTTGCCATGCCATTGACGCTCGTGTTGCCCGCATTGGTGGCGGTGAAGTCCGCCTGTTGCGGACTCGAGATCACGCATGAACTCATGCCGCTCGTGACCCAGCCCACAGTCGATGCGGTACTGGTCGCGACCACCTTTGGGTTAGCGACGAGCACGATCGACGGCTTCGACACCTGCACATCGCACGACGCTTGCCCGGAAAGATTCTGATTGATACAGGTGATGCCAAACGTCGCCTTATTCACTCCTGTCGGCGGCGCAGTGAGTACGGTCGTCGTGGAGCCTGATGTCGCGCCCAACGAATTAAAGCCCGATCCGGTACTGCCGGTAGCATTGGTGCATCCGTATGAGATCGTAAGCATCATACCAACATCGGCGACCTGTGGCTGACACGAAAGCTGCGCAGTCGGCGTGGTGGCATTACTTGCGGCACATTGCCACCCCGTCGTACAGGTCGCACCATTAGATCCCTGCGATGTGACCGGTCGTATCGTCGTGCCGGCAGGACATCCGCTAGCCGGCTGAGCCGGTGCAGCCGCACAGGTATTGGATGATGAAGTGGGTGTACACGCCACCGGGGCTACGGGCGGAGCAATGGTTGCTCCGCCGCCGGTCGGCACGATAGTGAGCGGATTCGTGCTCACTACTTGATATCCGCCCCCACCGTTTGACTGCTGATATTGATACTGCTGCATTTGGTAGTTGTA
>CAIRSC010000014.1 GCA_903881205.1 uncultured bacterium
CCGTATTTGGCGGAGAGCATTTCGGCGAGCTGCTCTTCTTCGTGTGCGCGCAATTCATGCAGGCGCTCGTCCTGCTTTTTTTCGTTGAATTGGGTCATCATGCCCCTTATTGTACACTGGAGATATGCAGATGCGCTCTCACGATCCGGCGGAACTCCAAGAATTGGCTCGCGCGTTCATCGATGCGGTCGCTCCCGCGGACGCGGCGATAGTCGTGACCCTTTCCGGAGATCTTGGGGCCGGCAAGACGACCTTCGCTCAGGGAGTAGCGCGCGCACTCGGTGTCACCGAGACGGTGTCGAGTCCGACCTTCGTAATCGAAAAAGTGTATGCGCTGAGCGATCAGCAATGGGATCGGTTTATTCATATCGATGCATACCGGCTCAATAGTTCGCATGAGCTCATGGTGTTGGGCTGGAACGAGCTGATTGCCGACTCGAAGAACATCATTGTGCTCGAATGGCCCGAGCGTGTTTCAGACCTCATTCCAAAACATGCGGTACAGATCAGGTTCGACATCAAAAATGAAGAGCGTATCATCACTATAAATGGCCAAGAAAACTGATAGTAAGACGGAAGAAAAGGAGAAGCCCGCACGGCTTGTCCTCCTCGACTCCCACGCGATCTTGCACCGTGCGTATCATGCGTTGCCCGATTTCACAAAAAGCGACGGCGAGCCCACCGGCGCGCTCTACGGATTGATCCTGATGCTTTTGAAGATCAAAGACACGCTCAAGCCCGACTACATCATCGCCGCTCGGGATCTCCCCGGTGCCACACACCGCCACGAAGTATTCGAGGCATACAAAGCGCACCGTGTGCAGGCCGAGGACGCGCTTATCGCACAATTGCAGAGCGCGCCGAAAGTGTTCGACGCATTCGGCATCCCGTCGTACTCACTCGCCGGCTACGAGGCCGACGATGTGCTCGGCACGATAGTGAAACAGCTCAGCGGCCGACGCGATATCGAGATCATCATTGCGTCGGGAGACATGGACACGCTCCAGCTGGTGAATGATCGCGTGCGCGTGTTCACGATGCGCAAAGGCCTCAACGACACCGTCCTCTACGACCCCGATGCCGTGCGAGAGCGCTACGAATTCGGGCCCGAGCATGTGGTGGACTACAAAGCACTGCGCGGGGATCCGTCGGACAATATTCCCGGTGTGAAAGGGATCGGAGAGAAGACGGGGACAGAACTCATCAAACTATTCGGCTCGATCGAGTATATATATGAGGCCCTTGCCAAAGGGCCGACCGAACTCGAGAAGCGGGGAGTGAAGCCGCGCGTGATTCAGCTGCTGCTGGATGGCAAATCCAATGCGCAATTCTCCAAGACGCTCGCGACGATCCACTGCGATGTTCCGATCAAATTCGAACTCCCGAAACGGTATTGGCATATGGAAGAGTATGCGACCACCATTGATGCGCTCCTCGACGATCTTGAGTTCCGCGCACTCAAAGAGCGCTTGCATACCGCACTCCATCCGGGGGCAGCAGGTGAGGAAGCTGCGCCCAAGGCGATTCAAGAAGTCGATCAGAAGTCACTGGCGGAAACGGCAGTCGCGCTCTGGCTACTACGCAGCGACACCACGACGCCGTCGCTCGACGACATTTTGCAGTACGCACACACCGAAGATTTTGAACGCGCCCGCGAATTTATTTTCACCAAGCTGCGCGAGACGGGCGAGCTCATGAGTGTGTACGAGACGATCGAGCGCCCGCTCATTCCGATCATTCACCGTATGAATGTCGATGGGGTGCGCGTCGATGCCGATTATCTCAAAGGATTGTCGCGTGAATACACCGAAGAGCTCGCGAAGATCGCAGCGCGCATTTACGGATATGCCGGGCATGAATTCAACATCAGTTCTCCCAAGCAGCTCGGGGTCGTGCTTTATGATGAGCTGAAGATCACACCGGCCAAACAGAAGAAGACCGCCACCGGAGCACGCACGACGCGTGAGGACGAACTCGCAAAAATGTCGCACCTGCACCCGATCATCGACGACGTGCTCGCGTATCGCGAACTGCAGAAATTGCTCGGCACCTATATCGACAAGATCCCCGAGCTCGTCGGTACAGACGGCCGCCTCCATGCGGAATTCCTCGCCGCGGGGACCACGACCGGGCGCATGGCGAGCAAGGACCCAAATCTGCAGAATATTCCGATCCGTACCGACTATGGACGCCGCATCCGCAATGCGTTCGCGGCCGAGAAGGGGAATTCCATTCTTGCGATCGACTACTCACAGATAGAGCTGCGCATAGCCGCCGGCCTCTCGGGCGACGAGAAACTCGTGCAGGTATTCCGCGATGGACGCGACGTGCATACCGAAGTGGCGGCGCAGGTATTCAATGTGCCGCCCGAGCAAGTAGACCGAGAGATGCGTCGGCGCGCAAAGATCATCAACTTCGGCATTCTCTACGGTATGGGAGCCAACGCGCTTCGCGCGAACCTCGGCGACTCGGTGACGCGCGAAGAAGCGGGCAACTACATCGAAGAATATTTCAAGAACTTCTCGGGAGTCGCGCGCTTCGTCGAGAAGACCAAGGCCGATGCAGCACGACAGGGATTCACCGAGACGCTCTTCGGGCGACGCAGATATTTCCCGGGCTTTCAGTCGTCGCTTCCGGGGCTCAAGGCGCAGGCGGAGCGCATGGCGGTGAATGCTCCGATCCAAGGTACGCAGGCCGACATCATCAAGCTCGCGATGATAGCGGCCGATGCGCTCGTCGAAAAGGAGGGGTGGAGAAGCGATGTGCGCATGCTCATGCAGGTCCATGACGAACTTGTCTTTGAGGTGACTTCGAAAAAAATAGAGGAGATCGCGGGAGCACTCCGCAGCGCAATGGAGGGGGTTGTGGATACCGAGCGCTTGAGTGGAGTGCCGATTGCCGCGGAAGCATCTATTGGAGAGAATTGGGGGGAGTTGAAGAGGTTGAGTCGCACATGAGTATTGCCGTCGCTGTCTGCCGCTGCTGCGGCAGCGCTGCCTCTCGGGCCGTCGCCCTGCGAGACACGGCAATACTCATGTGCGGCTCCTGGGCGGAGGTGGTAGAGTTTTAATATGCTGTACTTCTTGTCTGGAACTGATATCTCTAAGGCACGCGCGAGACTCGCTGCAGTGCTTGAGAGAGTGGCAAAAAAGACCGAAGTCATCCGTGTGACTGATGCGCATACGATGAACGACCTCATTGCTGCGCTTTCAGGCGGCGGACTCTTCGGCGGGGAGCGAACCGTCGTGCTCGATAATGTACTTTTAAATGTTGAGATGCGCGACCGCGTACTCGGACAGTTGAAGACGCTGCGCGACAGTGCCGACACCTTCTATATATATGAGGCAGTGCTCGATGCCGCGACCCGCAGGTCGATCGAGAAATATGCCGAAACGACAGAGAAGTTCGAACTCGTTAAAACTGCCAAAAAAGATAATAGTATTTTCGAGCTCGCCAATGCCCTGCAGCGCGGAAAAAAGAAAGACCTCTGGGTAGGCTACCAGCGTGAAATCGCCGCGGGGAAAGCCGCAGAAGCCATACACGGAGCGCTCTTTTGGGGTGCCAAGCAGATGCTCCTGCGCGAGAATTCCACAAAAGCGAGAGGTTTCGTCGCGACCCTGGCCGAACTCCCTCATGAGGCCCGAAGAAAGGGGGTAGAGCTCGAATATGCACTTGAGCACTTTGTGCTCTCTGTGGCGTGATATTATACTTCACATGAGAACAACGCTGGCAGCAATCGCAGGCATCATATTATTTTCCATAGCTCCTATACCAGCGTACGCAACCAGTGCAGTCCCGGTGGTTGCTGCCGCTCTCCAGCTCGGTATCATGGGGCTGTCGTCGGCGTCGACGTTAAAAGCGGATGCAATTTGCAAGGCTTCTCAATGTACGATGACGCCGACTCCCGGGCGTCCTCTTTGTGCGACATTTGTCTGTCAAGATATTACAAGCGGATATTTGACTGTAGGTTTTTGCGCCACTCCCCTCAGTTGTAAAGGTGTGTCGACAGGTGCTGCCGGAGGTGCAAGCTCAGGACTTGGGCTCGACAAGGTAGTTGGTATACTCGGTCAGCTTGCGGGTCAGCTTCTCAAGGGTGGTTCGGGTAGCAGCGCGAGCAGTCCGGCCGCAACGACTCCGACTACGACCGGGTGCCCATCCGGTACCTACATCACCAACGTTGTGTCGAGTGACCCCTGCGCGGTGTTCGTGCCTGCGGCGATCACGGGCGGGACATCGGCATTGACCAATAACAATGTCACCACCGATCTGCTCAATGCGCTCAATGGCGGCAGTACACCGCTCGATACCGTCACCGCTACTGCAGGCAGTTCGACGACCAATATTCTCAATCAATACTCTAATGGCGCGACACAGGCGACCATCGTCGCGCAGTCGAGCTCGACCACGCTCAATCCGGTGGCGGGCAATGTGTTCGCGCAATCGGCCAACCTGCTTCCGGGCGTGAGAGGGGATATCAGTGTTTTGAACAACGGCGCTACGGTTGTGGTGAATAATCGCGATCAGTCCGGCAACACCGAAGTGGCGGGATTCTACGGCGGCGACTCGACACTCGGCACACAGCCGACCGGCATTATCGCGTCCTGGTGTCAGGCCCGCCCATGGGCAAAGAATTTCCTTTCGGCAATCATTCCGTCCTCATTCTTCGACGGTCTCTGTACGCTGCGCGGCTACACGGTCGGCACTCCTGCGCCGGCAACGACTGGACAGACACAGGTATCTATTACGCAGAGTCCTGCACAGCCTGTGAAAACGGTCGCGACATCGACCACGTCCGTGGTCCCGCTGACCGTCGACATCTGGGCATCGCCCGCAACGGTCTCTCTCGGCGCACGCACCTCGGTATTCTGGACATCCGCGGGAGCTTCAAGCTGCACCGTCACATCGCCCGACGGGAGTTTCTCTCAGCACACACTCACCGGCGGCGCATCGACCGTAGCTATCACATCCGCCACAGTATTCACGATCTCCTGTATTGCGGCAGACGGCTCCCACGCGACCAAGAACGTAACCGTACAGATTGCGATCTAGCCGACTATACAAGGACGACGACGAGGAACAGCAGTGCAATGACAATCCGGTATATGCCGAACGGGATGAAGGAGTGAGTCCGGATGTATCCAAGGAAGAATTTGATACTCAGCAACGCGACCACGAACGAAACGACGAAGCCGGTCGCGATGATCTCGATGCCGCCAATGGTGAAAGATCCCGCG
>CAIRSC010000015.1 GCA_903881205.1 uncultured bacterium
ACTTCGGGATGCGCCTTTTCGATCTCGTCGAAGAGGATGACCGAGTACGGGCGGTGACGCACGAGCTCGGTGAGCCCGCCGCCTTCGTCGTGGCCGACGTATCCCGGCGGACTGCCGATGATGCGCGATACCGAGTGCTTTTCCATATACTCAGACATGTCGACGCGGATGAGTGATTTATCAGAATCAAAGAGGAAATCCGAAAGTGCGCGCGTGAGCTCGGTCTTGCCTACGCCAGTAGGACCCAGGAAGAGGAACGATCCGACAGGACGATTGGGATCGGCGATGCCTGCACGAGATCGTTTGATCGCATCGGAAACCTTTTGCACCGCTTCGTTTTGCCCCACAATGCGGCTCTTGAGGACTTCTTCCATGCGCGAGAGCTTCTCCGCCTCTTCTTCGAGCATGCGCGATACCGGGACACCGGTCCATCGAGAAACGACGGCGGCGATGTCTTCTTCCATGATCTCCTCTTTGAGTACGCGGCGCGTCTGCTGGAGCTTCTTGAGACGCTTGGTCGCGACGTCGATCTCTTTCTCGAGCAGCGGGATCTTGCCGTAGCGATATTCTGCGGTACGCGTGAAGTCAGCCGCACTCTCGGCGGAATCGGCTTCCATACGCGCGGTCTCGAGCTCGCTCTTGGCGCGCTTGATCTCGGTGAGCGTATCTTTCTCGTTCTTCCACTTGGTCTCGAGTTCGCGGGTGGAATCGCGCAGATCGGCGACCTCGCTCTCGATCATCTTCACGCGCGTACGAGCTTTACCCTCGCCTGCCTCAGCCTCTTTCTTGAGCGCTTCACGCTCAATCTCGAGCCGTGTGATCTTGCGATGCGCCTCTTCAAGTGCCGGCGGCATATTCTCGAGACTCAGTCGCAGCGCTGATGACGCCTCGTCGATGAGGTCGATGGCTTTATCTGGAAGGAACCGTTCGGTGATGTAGCGGCTTGAAAGCTGCGCGGCGGCAACGATCGCATCGTCGGTGATGTGGACGCCGTGATAGAGCTCATAGCGCTCCTTGAGACCGCGCAAAATAGCGACCGTGTCGTCGATCGACGGTTCGTTGACATACACGGGCTGGAAGCGGCGTGTGAGCGCAGGATCGTGCTCGATGTGTTTTTGATATTCTTTCAGTGTTGTGGCCCCGATCACACGAAGCTCACCGCGCGAAAGTGCGGGCTTAAGCATGTTGGACGCATCCATAGAGCCCTCGGCGGCGCCGGCGCCCACGATCGTATGCATTTCATCAATAAAGAGAATGATGCGACCCTCGCTCTTCTCTACCTCTTTCATGACAGCCTTGAGGCGCTCTTCGAATTCACCGCGGTACTTAGTACCGGCGATGAGCAGCCCGAGGTCGAGCTGCACGAGCTCCTTCCCGCGCAAGCTTTCCGGCACGTCGCCGGAAGCCATGCGCGATGCGAGACCTTCTGCGACTGCGGTCTTGCCCACGCCGGCCTCGCCAATAAGGATTGGATTGTTCTTGGTGCGGCGACTGAGGATCTGGATCACGCGCGTGATCTCCATATCGCGGCCGATCACGGGGTCGAGTTTGTGCTCGCGGGCGCGCTCGGTAAGCGAGCGTGCAAATCGCGCGAGCGCACGCGGCTTCTTCGGCTCGTCGATGTCGCGGATCTTGCCTTCTTTAATATCAGTGAGTACACGCGCTAGCGCAGTGCGATCAATGCGGAAACGGGTGAAGAGTTCTGCGGCAGGACCGGGATGTTCTGCGATACCGAGGATGAGGTGTTCGGGGGAAACGAATTGATCGTTGAATGATGCGGCTATGCGCGGTGACGCCTCAAAGACCCGAACGAGTTCGGGTGTGAGATACAGCTGGAAAGAGGGAGATACCGCGGTCGATCCTGTCGTACCTTCTATCATTTCGAGGACGGAGTCGGTGAGATGCGTCACGTCGATGTCGACTTGTTCGAGCATCGGAAGCACCATCGTCTCTTCCTGAGTAAGAAGCGCAGCAAAAAGATGCAGGGTGGATACCTGATTATGGCCCCTTTCAACTGCAAGCTGATGAGCGCGATGAATCGCCTCCTTTGCCTTGGTTGTGTAGTTATTGAATGGTGTC
>CAIRSC010000016.1 GCA_903881205.1 uncultured bacterium
CGGTCCATGCGCACGAGGAGGTCGGCGGCTTGGGCGGGCTCATTCATGAGCGCGCGGACGATACGCTCCATGCGCATTCCCTGCGAACCTTTTACGAGGATTACGTCACCTTCTCTTACGTCAGCCAAAAGTTCATCGGTCGCGCGCGCAGTGTCATCTTTTTCATATTGTCGAATGTTCTCCTCCTTCAATCCCGCATCAAGCGCAGCTTCAGCCATGGCACGGGCGCGGAAACCAATCGTAATGAGAATGTCCGCGCATGCAGCCGCGCGTTCGCCCACCTGACGATGCGCATCGCGTGAATACTTGCCGAGCTCGAGCATATCTCCCATCACCGCGATCCGACGTCCTGCCCGAACATCTTTGAGCGTATCGAGAGCTGCGAGTGCAGCCGACGGTGAAGAATTGTAGGTATCGTCGATCAGAATACTCCCCTTCATGCCCTGGATGATACGCACGCGACCGGGCGGCGGATCCCACGACATAAGCGCACCGGCGGCGGTCACCGTATCAATGCCCACCACATCGGCCACTGCGATTGCGGCGAGTGCTGCGTATATGCGAGGGCGGCCGAGCGCACCAAAGACGGAGACCGGCACCGATGAGCCCGCATGGTCGACGCGAAATTGCATGCCTACCGGAAGACCATCCTGATAACAGATCTCTTCGTGGGAGGCAAAAAAATCATTGTTGCTTTCCATGCCATATGTCACCGCGGATCCGCGGAACGACCCGTGGATCTCCCGCATGCGCGCATCGTCGCCATTGAGTATCAGCTTGCCACCCGGCTTGAGGTGTTCGGCAAGTGCGCGCTTTTCGCGCACGACGTCTTCGGGTGATTTGAAATACTCCACATGCACGGGAATTTCGGGCACGCCGGTAATAACCGCGATATCGGGCCGCAGCCATACGGCAGTACGCTTGATGTCGCCGGGCCTGTCCGCTCCAACTTCGAGCACCAGCCACTTCGGATAATCCTTTTTGAGTATGACGATAACGCCGGTGGCAATATTCATGAGCCACTTGAACGGATTGTTCCAGCCGTTGTCACAGCCGAGAATGGTGAGCGGCACGCCGATCTCGCTATTGAAACTCTTGGCACTCTTGCGCACATGCTCGACACCGGCGAGCGCACTGAAGATCGCGTCTTTCGTAGTGGTCTTGCCTACGCTCCCCGTGACAGCGATGATGCGAGGCTTGTGACGTATCAGTACGAGACGTGCCTCCCACGTGATGATGAATATAACGCACTGTTTAAAGAAATTCATGATGTTCAACGATCAGGGGGGATGTCGTAATAATTTATCATGAATTGCGCGATACCGATGAAGGGACGTGCAAGAGTCGCAGAGGCATATTCCTGTCCGTGCGGATTGACCGCAAAGAGAAAGATGATGAAGCGCGGATCATGCGCCGGGAAATACCCGAAGAACGAATGCAGGTAACGGTCGGTGTAATATCCTTGTCCGGGTATCGCGATCTGTGCGGTTCCGGTCTTCGCGGCGATCGAATAGTGATCCTGCTTGATCGCACCTTTCAGCAGCGCTTTGTCGTACACCTCGGTCAGCATGTTGGTGAGGATCGCGGCAGTCGCCGGCTTGTATACCTGCGGGCCCGAAGTAGCAGCAATTGTGCGCGTAATGCCGTTGTCGAATCGGATGCCGGTGACCACGTGTGGATTCGGCAACGTGCCGTTGTTGGCGAGGGTGGCCAATGCACGGATCATCTCGAGCGGGGTCACCGATATACCTTGTCCGAAGGATGCTGTCGCGTAATTCACATCCGGACCTTTGCCTTCGCCGAGCTGCGCAATATTTCCCGGGATCTCTCCGGGGAGATCCACACCTGTCTTCTCGCCGAAGCCAAGCTTCTTTATATAACTGGTGAAAACCGTGTGACCGGTCGTCTCCGCCACGAAGGTCGCACCGACATTCAGCGACTGGTTCAAAATTTCCTGCATCGGTATAACGCCACGAGCCTTAAAATCGAAATTGCACACTTTTTTTCCAGAACGAGTGATGCATCCCGTATCGTCGTATGTCGTGTTCTCGGTAATGGCCCCTGCGTCAATGCCTGAGGCCATCGTGAGTGGCTTCATAATGGATCCCAGCTCGTAGCGGCCCTCTACAAGTGGATTGCTGAATACCGCCGGATCCGTCACCGTGTTGTACGTATTGGGATCGAACGACGGACGCGCGCCGATGGCGACGATCTCGCCGGTATGCGGATCCATAATGATGCCGCCGGCAAGATTCGGCGTATATGTCTTCATCACATCATCAAGTGTCTGTTCGAGCTGCGCCTGTACGGTCGGCTCAATCGAGGTGACGATGCTCCCTTGGTGTGCCGACGGGTCCGAGGTGACCACTTCTTCGAGATTGCTGAATATTTCCGCGAACGGATTTACATAAAGTCCTGACGCTGTTTCCAGGAGTGTATCGTTCCATCCCTTTTCGAGTCCGTATACGCCGACCTTCTTGTCGCCCTGATACCCGACGAAGCCCACTGCCTGTGCGGCGAGTCCACCTGCCGGATAGTTGCGCCATTCATCGTGCACCAACAGGATGCCTGGTATTTTAAGCGCACGAATCTGAGCCGCGCTCTCATCATTCACACGGAACGCCACCTCCTCGTATGGATCTGTTGTCTTCGCTGCGCTGGCAACAAACTTCTGTCTGTCGATCGGCACGATCGCATTGAGCTGTGTATACACAGCGGCTGGATCAATGATGTTCTTCGGAGTGATCGCTATCCGCCAGCCAGACTGCATCACCGCGGCGGCTACGAGTGTGCCGTCCTTGGTCGTGAAGTAGATATCTCCGCGCGCCTCCGTATCAGGAGCCACTTCGGTGTATTGTCCCGTCGCATCCTTGGTATATTCTTTTCCGTGGACGATCTGCACAAAATAGAGTCGCACGACCAGCAGTGCCCCGACCAAAATAAAAAACACGCTTAGAATGCGCGCACGGAGTATTAAGGTGCCTCTCATACTCCCTTAGTATAAAACAGTTTCAGATGTTTGCTTGCTGCGGCGCTCGGATATAAAAGTTAACTTTCATATCACTCGCTTTCCTCGCAAGATAAATCAATTTCAGCTAGATCGCGTTGCTCGCGAGTGTCCCTGCGGATGCGGCATTGCCGGGGCGGTATACATATTGCGTATTTGAGATGGGCGTCAAGCCGAGGTTGGCTTCATTGGCCGGGCTGATCGATTGGCCGAGCGCAAAGTACTTCTGCTCAAGTGTCGCGATCGAACTCTGCAGCTGTACGGTCTGTGTATCGGCCTCCTTGCGCGCGATAATATTCATAACCGAGGAGCCCACAAAGTAGAGGTAGCCGGCCAACAGTATCACCAGTGCTATGAAAAGTGTTTTTACGATAACTGTCTCGAGCGGGTGCTGTGAAGAAAGTGAAATCCCGCGGGCACGCGAAAACTCCAGAGTTCCCTGGAAGATGGATGGTGTGTGCCTGCTTAGTTTGTTCTTCATATGATATAAAATTAGTTTTTTTCTATGACTCGAAGTTTGGCGCTGCGCGAACGCGGATTTGATGCGACTTCTGCAGCAGACGGCGTGATGGGCTTCTTTGTGACCTTTGTCGCATTCCCCTGCTTTACCCATTCGACGAATTGCTGCTTAACGATGCGATCTTCGATCGAGTGAAATGAGATGACGGCGATTCTCCCGCCGGGTGCAAGCATCTGCCATACGCACCTGAGCGCTTCGCTGAGCGCGCCGAGCTCGTCATTCACGGCGATACGCAATGCCTGAAAACTCTTCGTAGCCGGATGAATGCGTCCGTATCGGTACGTACTCGGGACCGCCGCCTTGATGATGTCGGCAAGTTCACGCGCGGTCTTGATCGGATGCGCTACTCTCTGCTCGACAATGCGTTTGGCGATGCGTCGCGAATATCGTTCTTCGCCCCATCCGTAGATCACATCGGCGATCGATTCTTCGCTCCATTCATTCACGATCGTCTCAGCCGTCAGCGCGCTGTCTTTGGCATATGCCATCGAAAGCGGCTCATCGGTAAGGAACGAAAATCCCCTGCCGGCGGTAAGCTGGAATGAGCTCCATCCGAGGTCGAACAGCGCTTTGTTGATCTTCTCCACGCCGAGTGTTGCGAGTTCAGGTTGCATGAGCCTAAAATTCGCATTCACCAAGTGGACAGTTGCCTTCGTATCCACCAGTGCACTTTTGCCCCTAGCGATGGCATCAACATCGGCATCGAACCCGATCAAAGTCCCCGATTTCCCCAAGTGGGAAAGCATGAGCTTCGAATGACCGGCACCGCCCAGCGTGCCGTCGACGACGATATCTGATGATTGAATGTCGAGTGAATCGACTGCTTCTTGTAAAAGAACTGTTCGATGCTCGGTCTGCGTAGGCAGACCTTCTTGTGGCATCGAATCGTTGGAAGACTGTGAGCGTCGTGTGCGCATGACGATTGTGAAATAGGTCCTCCAACGATTCCGTGGCACTAGAGTGCTCCGATCTCTCCGAGTTTCTCGGCGAGCGCGTCGGCGTTTTTCTCGATCCGGGCTTTGTAGGTGTTCCATCGCGCGAGATCCCAGACTTCGACTCTGTCTGATACTCCGGCGAAGATCACATTCTTCTTGAGTCCGGCGAAGTCCTTCTGGTGATCCGGTATCAGGATTCGTCCTGCTCCGTCCACCTCGACTTCCGCCGCTCCCGAAAGAATGAATCGATTGAAACCACGCGTATCGGCCTGAGCGAATGAGAGTTCGGAGAGCTTTTCAGCCACCTTCCCCCATGCCTTTTGCGAATAGATGAACAGACAGTTATCGAGTCCTCGCGTCATCACTACCTTCGAGCCCAAGCCTGTGCGAAAGGCCTTCGGAAGTGATATCCGCTTCTTCTCATCGAGACTGTGTTCGTATTCGCCGATAAACATAGATTTGTACGATTTCCCACTTTCTCCCACTGCAATAGAGTATATACCACTATACCCCACGTGCGCACAGTTATCCACACAGAAATGGGTATAGATTTGAGGGAACCGAACAAGTATCTTTTGTGGTCACACATACTTTCCTACTGGAAAGTTGCGCGACCCCGTCTCGCCCCGTCGGCCTCCGACCTCCACATAGCAAAAAATCTGCCTCAGGCAGATTTTTTGTCTATGTGGACCCACGGGGAGTCGAACCCCGACCTGTTCCATGCCATGGAACTGTTCTACCGCTATACTATGGGCCCGATTAAGAATCGATTTGGATATACTATCAAAGGATGTGGGCATTCCAAATGGCGATAATTTGACAAGACATACTATTAATATTAGAGATTAACTAGAACAGACAAAAACACATTCTCGGGAGTTCACCGATGCGTCTCGACACCCTATTGCGACCCGATCACTTCAAGGACGCGGCGAAGACCCTGGGGGCCACGGAAACGGGGGCGGCGCTCGATGCAGTGCCAATCGCCAAGTGCCTTATCATTCTAAGACATTTGGTTGAAAGCCTACCTGAGCGGCCCGACGCAGACGATAAGCGCTATCTTCTGAAACTCGACGAGGTGATCAGTCACGTCATGACGTCGCCGCCGGCCGAGCTGGACAACACTATCCGCGCACGAACGCTGACTGAAGAAATCGAATTGCTGGAAAGGATTTCAAGCGCGAACGAAAATGTGCCGACGGACATACACAATGCCTTTATTTTCTGTCACGGCATGTGGACCATGTTTCTTTAAGAAGTTCTTTGCGGAAAAGCTCGGCGCGCTGCCGGGCTTTTTTTATTGTGCTACCTGCGGATTATTGTCGGTCGCTGGCGGATTTGCGATGCATCGCTGCAGTTGCGGCGTCGGCGTCCAGCCGCACTTCCCGTCGGCCTGCCGCTCGCACGCGGAGTATTTTTTGTAGCACGCATATTCCGGACTATAAATGCACATCGACATAAGATCATCGCCCCGCTCTCCGCAGAGTTGCGCGCTGCATCCGCCAATCACACAGTCACTTGCCTGTGGCTCGGCGGGGACGAGAATGTCGGTGCTTGTAGCAATTTGTTTTTCATTGACGAATGTGCGGCCGTCGGGAGTACGACACTGTTCCGGGTAGGACTCCATGATCGGATACCCCGCGAGTGCACAATCTTCAAATGATCCGATCGAGAGCACACGCTGTTGGCGAGCGATAGAAGAAAGCGACAGAAGTAATCCCGCGATAATTATTAAAATAACGAGTAGCCCGAGGAGTTTGGTTGTCTTGATCGACGTATTCATCTGCACATACTATCAGATTCCACAGCCTTCCCGACCTGGGGCGCTTGGTATGAGTCGGTTACTCACCTATAGTGTGGTGAACCTCTCGTCGTTCAATGGATAGGATAGTCCCCTCCGAAGGGATTGATGTCGGTTCGATTCCGGCCGGGAGGACACGCTGATCTCACTTTCCCGTTTAACGGCAAGCAGCTATAATCCCGACACGCACCCTTAGCTCCTATGGCATTTGATTGCAAGAGTAGCTGGGGAACGCGTAGATGGATGTTGGTAGAAGTAGCGAGCACCCTTAGCTCAGTTGGTTAGAGCGTTCGATTCACATTCGAAAGGTCGCAGGTTCGAATCCTGCAGGGTGCACCACGGGCCGTCGTATAGTGGCAGTACGCAAGGCTGGGGGTCTTGTAGCCCGGGTTCGATTCCCGGCGGCCCGAACACCGCACTCTATTGACAGATCTTATAAGACTGTTCTTATGTATGCATATGCGCACATATCTTCGGGTCGGCATTTCTATACTGGCCTGTTTCGGTGCCGGTTTCCTCGGCATGCTTTTCGTCTCGAGCGGTGTCGGCTCCTGGTACGACCTTTTGAATAAGCCCTGGTTCAATCCGCCGAGCTGGACCTTCGGCATCGTATGGACCGCGCTCTATGCCTTCATGGCCGCCGCGCTCACGATCGTCTGGAACAACGATCCACATGCCAAAGAAATGAGCGGCTGGGTCCCCCTCTTTTTCGTACACCTCCTGCTCAACACAGCATGGACTATCTTTTTCTTTGGCTATCATGCGATATTCATCGCACTCATTGATATTTTCTTACTCGCATCGTGCGTGATACTACTGACCTTCGGCGCGCGCGACATCGACAAGCGCGCGTTCTATTTCATGCTGCCGTATCTCGCCTGGGTGCTCTTCGCAATGCTTTTGAACATCTGCATCTGGTATTTGAACTAGATTCGTTTGCGCGATATCATTTTGCCACACGGGCCTTTAGTAAAGTGGTATTACACCGCATTCGCATTGCGGAGGCGGGGGTTCGATTCCCCCAAGGTCCACAAAATCCCGACCCCCGTCTGGAAAACCTTTCCGTTTTTCCACCTTTCCCCGACGGGGTTTTGTGCCTTGGAGAAATGTGCTGCGCACATTTCGCGAGAATCGAACCCGCCGGAGTGGCGCGTGCGCCTGCGAGGCGTGGTCCGCGGCACTTATGAGCGAAGCGAATTAGTGACCGTCAGGCTTATTCCCCCAAGGTCCACAAAACAAAACAGCGCCCCAGAATAGCGCTGTTTTGTTTTGGTGCGAAGAATTACTTGACGTTGACGATCTTGTACTTCTGCGCACCTTTTGGCGTATTGAAGGCGAAGAGATCGCCTTTCTTCTTTTCCATCAGCGCGCTGCCCAGCGGAGAAAGATGTGAGATCTTGTGATCCTGCATACTCGCCTCAGCGGAGCCGACGATCTCGTAGGTGTGTTCTTCTTTCTCTCCCTGCTTCTGGATCGTGACCACAGAGCCCAAGCTCACGGTCGAGCCCTTGGTATGCTCGATGATGCGGGCGTGACTAAGGCTTTCCTCGATGACACGAATTCGGTCTTCGGTTGCGGCCTGCATGTTGCGCGCCTCCTCATATTCGGCATTTTCGGAAAGGTCTCCGAGAGATCTGGCGTATTCGAGCTGCTCGGCGATCTCGCGGCGGCGTACCGTCTTAAGATGCTCAAGCTCGGTCGTGAGTTCGTCAAATTTCTCCTTACTGAGGTAGTTGGCAGTATCGTTCATCATAATATTGTTGAATGTAGCCCGGAAGCTACGAAACGCGCCCTTTTATGAGGCGCGCGTGAGCATTATACATGATGCGGGTGGGGGGTCTAGGGTATAACCTTCACCGCGAGTCAAGGTTCCCGCCGAGACAGATCTGCTATTGCGTATATTCGGGATGGTTCGCCACCAACCACTGGAAGAACGGGAGCAGTCCCGGTGCGGCACCCGAGGTGATGCCGGAGGGAGCTTTCTCGAGCACGACCGCGTATGCGTATTTCGGATGGTCGGCCGGCCAGAAACCGACCGCCCAGGAGTTTTCTGATTCGTTGCGATAGCCCAGCTGCGCAGTACCGGTCTTTCCGGCTATTTTGATGCCGGCAATATTGAAGAACTTTTCGATCGCGTCGGAGCGATTGGAAGTGACGCCGAGGCGCATCCCCTCTCTCACCACCTGAAGGTCGGCATCGGGAATACCGAGTTGTGTGTAGTGCGGTGTCGAGCTCGCGATGAGCTGCGGAACCAAGAGTTTACCGCCGTTGGCGATCGCGGCAACGAAGCGTACTGCCTGGATCGGGGTCACCTGGAAGCCGTATTGTCCGATCGATGTGTGATACGTGTCGCCGATGCGCCACGGATCGGCAGGACCGAACACTTGTGCCTTCCACTGCGGCGTGGGGATCACCCCGGGGACTTCGCCGACGAGTCCAATCCCCGTGGTGGTGCCAAGGCCGAATTTTTGCGCATACTGATCGAGCTTGTTGATACCGAGCCCCGCCTGGCCGCCATATCCGCCGCCAACCGTATAGAAATATTCGTCGGATGATACCGCAATCGCAGTGCGCATATCGATCGGTCCGTGGACGGTCCAGTCACGGAATATAGACGGGCGCGACGGGTCATACGGATTCGGGATCGATATCTGGCCGGTCGAGAGAATCTGTTTGTCAGGACTAATGATTCCTTCGGCAAGTGCCGCAGCGGCAAATATCGGCTTCACGATCGAACCCGGCGTGTATGCGCCGGCAACGGCGCGATTGAGCAGCGGCGAATCTGTATTGCGCGATGCGGCGCGCACGGCCGCCGTATCTCCATCGGTAAATGCCTGATGGTCATATTCGGGGAAACTCGTGAGCGCCAAGATCTCCCCCGTCTGCACATTCATGATCACAGCGGCGCCACCGACGAAATGCATGTCCCGCGCGTGCTTTGAGAGTACAGAGAATAATGTGCTCTGCACGTCGGCGTCGATCGAGAGTATAATGTTCTCGCCACCCACCGGAGGCGACACGATGTTCTCGCGCTGCAAATGATTATGCGCGTCGGTCTCCATCATCGTACTGCCGTTCTGTCCGAGGAGCAGATTGTTGAGCGATAGTTCCAAACCTGATACGCCACTATATTCCTCGCGCCACCAAGTGCCCTTGGCGTCAGATTTCGGATACTGAATGAAGCCGATGAGATGAGAGAGGCCGGGAAGTGCACTGTACTTTCTCAGCGCGTAGCTTGAGGTCGTCGTCGCGGCGCTGAGCTGCGCTTCATTCCACGCGAGTTCGCGCCCGGTACGATCGTAGAGCACGCCGCGCGTCGCAAAAAGGATTGAGTGCTTGAGTGTATTGTTGTCGGAGATCGAGGCATAGGTGCTGCCGCGCGAAATCTGTAGATTGAACGCCCGATATGCGAACAAAGCGACCACAATAATAAAAACAACGCCTACGGTGAATATGGATCGGGTCGCCACCGGCCGAGCGACGCGACCCTCGAATTGGCCCGCCTCATATTCGGGAAGATTGGAAGAATCGAGGAAGATCTCCTCGGGAGCTATCTCGTATACTCTCCGTGTCTTTTTCCAGCGCATCGTACAAGTGAGTATAGCAAAATGCTCCGGTCAGCTTGGCGATCTCTGCACGATGTCACCTAAGAAATTGCGAACGCAGCGGCTCGAATACCCACACAATGAAGATGCTCGATATCGTGAAAATCGGGATGATGTGAACGTAGCCGCCTGCTACTGCGGGGAACGGCTGCCACGTGAGATCAACGAGGAGTCCGAGGACGATCGCCTCCCACGCGCGATACCGCAGCGCAAGAAATAGTACGCACAGAGCCGGTACCCACGGAGAAAGCATCAACGCTCCCAGAAAACCAACGATCACAAGTGCGGCACGCATAGTACTTATTGAGCTGGCACGACATACACATATCGTACCGAAGTCAGATTTACCGGTAGCCTGATGAATATTTTCTGATCTGCACTGGCGGCACTCGATTCGACCGATCCGACGACACCCACCGGACGGCCGCCAAGCGTCGGAACTAATACCAGATCTCCGACAGCTACCGATACATCGCGCGGAAGCGATGCGCGAGCGTTGCCGCCGCCATATCCGTCGATCGTCGCATTAGTGCCCGAGACGAGTCCCTCGACCGAAGAATCGGAAGCGAATACCTCGCGCACGAGCGAGGTCTGGGGCCCGGCATTCGCGATCCGGCCGATCACAAAGCCACCCGCCGAGAGCACGAGGTCGCCATTGGCCACGTTCGGCATGTGGGCACTAATCAAAAAGGTGCCGTAGGGAGACGCTAGATACGACGAAACGACCGAGGCCGTCATCCCGCGTTGCTCCGCGGCAAGATTCACGAGCGTGTGGAGCTGCTCATTCTGATCCCGCAGTACCGCATTTTCGGAAACCTGATCCTGGAATTGTGCGATCTGCGCTTTCAGCGAAGCGTTCTCATGTGCGAGTGTCGCGTGAGTAGAAAAAAAGCCAGTATTGACCACCGCGGCCGCCCCACTATCGCCCGAAACGGTTACGCGTGCCGCGAGTGTACGCACGTACGAACGTATGGAGCCATGCGTGACAAGATCAGCGGCGAGGATTAAGACGGCGAGCAGTGTTATGTAAAGCAGGCGGTGCCGTCCGGAGGAACGGTTCGAGGATCCAAATACAAACCGTTCTTTCATACGTTTGGGTTATTCGGTCGGCACGAGCTCATCGTCCGAACGGAGCATGGATTCGCGGTAGAAATCGAGATC
>CAIRSC010000017.1 GCA_903881205.1 uncultured bacterium
TACAGCTGGGCCTCAGTACGCTTCCGTCCGAGCTTCCGCTGCTCGATACCTACCTCAAAATGCCAAATGTGCATCTCGCACTTGATCCGGAGTTCGCCATGAAGGGCGGGGCGAAGCCGGGGACAGTGATCGGTACGCTCGACGCCACCGATATCAACTATGTGGCGCAATACCTTGCGAAGATCGTTCAGGATAACAATCTGCCTCCGAAGGTCCTCGTCGTGCATCGATTTACTGAGGCGATGGTCACGCATTACTACAATATAAAACCGCTCGCCGAGGTGCAGATCATTATGGATATGGACGGATGGGGATCGCCGTCGAAAAAGATCGGTACGTACACATCGTTCATTGCGCCGGAGCCCGTGCAGTTCACCGGATTCAAGCTCTTCTACAAGAATGATGTGTTGCCTCCGAGTACTCGCATGCTCACACCTGCCGAATTGCTCAAGCTTAAGCCGATCCCGAGCTTCGTTCAGTTCCAATAAACAGCGCGTCTGTTGATGCGCGGATTGTCGCGGTATACTTGATCGATATACGACTATGCCTGCCGAAGATACATTCGAAAAAGAAGGACTTGAGCATCTTGCCCGCATCGAGACCGAGCTCGAAGAGATCAAGGATCGCACCGCCAACTCCAAGCGTTCGTTCATCAACGGCATGTGGCAAGGCGCCGGAGCGATCGTGGGCTCGATCGCTGCGATCATCTTGCTTGGTTGGGGATTGTCGCTGCTGGGCCTTGTGCCCGGTGTCGGAGAGATCGCGAACTCATTGCATAGTCTGGTGGATCAGGTCCGATCGCGTTGACACAAGGTTTCGGGAACAAATTCACGCGGAAAATATGGTACATTTTAGGATATACGTATGCAGAGTGCTCTGAATTATCTACGCACCATGCCGCGGTATTACACAATACCTGCCGGCGTTTTCATTATTGTGATATGCATCGCCGCGTATCTGCACTCACGAGCGGCAGGCACTGCGTCCGTTGATGCGGCCGATGGACTTTCGCATGTACACATCGCTTCGATCGCCAGCTTGTCCTCTCAGTCGGGTCCGTTGCCGGTGACGGGCAAGGTGACATCGCTCAATGAAGCAACGATCCTCGCGCAGACTTCAGGAGAGATTGTGAGTCTTTCACACGCGCTCGGCGACCGGGTGAGTGCGGGCGGCGTGATCGCACAATTTGAGAATAGTAGCCAACTGGCCGCAGTACTTCAGGCGCAGGGCGCATATGACGCCGCACAAGCGAATCTTGATAAGGTTCTCAATGGTAATCGATCGGAATTGGTAGACATTTCGCAGACAACAGCCGCAAAGGCACAGACCAACCTCGCACAGACCAAAACTTCGACGATCGACACGATACGCAATGCGTATGGCGTGAATGATGATGCGATCCGCTCCAAGCTCGACGTTGTGTTTAGTAATCCGCGTACGACCAATGTGCAATTCAGTATGAACACGTCGAATCAGAGCATCGTGAACAAGATCACCCAGGAACGTGTCACGGTGGAGGCGATGCTTAATGCCGAAGCTGAGCGCTCGCAGAATCTGAACGCAAGCTCTGATCTTGTCGCCGAGCTCGCACAAGCGGCCGATGATACGCGCCAGTTCAAATCATTCGCCGACGACGTCGCGGCTGCGCTCAATATCGCCATTGCGTCACAATCGATATCACAGGCAACGATTAGCGGATATATTGCCAGCGCAAGTGCAGTACGTTCATCGTTCTCGACATCGCTCTCAGTACTCTCGGCGGCGTCGCAGGCGCTCACCGCAGCGTCCGCACAGGCTGATGTTGCTTCGACCCAGCTTCAGCAGGATACCTCTGGCAGCCGCCCGGAAGATGATGCCGCAGCACGCGCGGCGCTCAAACAGGCGCAAGGTGCGCTCAATGCCGCACAGGCAAATCTCGAGAAGACGATCGTGCGAAGCCCGATCTCGGGCACCATCGTGAGCTTACCGGTCACGCGCGGAGATTTCGTCTCGAGCTTCGCTCAGGTCGCCGAGATATCCAATCCGCAGGCACTGCAGATCAAGGTGTATGTGACATCAGATGATGCACGGACGATTGCGGTTGGCGGTGCTGTCGCGATCGAAGGCGGAGTAACGGGCGTCGTAACGTCCATCGCGCCTGCGATCGATCCGAGTACCAACAAGATCCAGGTCGGTGTCGGTATCACCGGCGACCAGGGATCGCTCACCGATGGCGAAACGGTCACCGTCACGATCGATCGCGTGAACGAAAAGACCGCGACAGCTACAAAATCTTCAGCTGCCATCTTGATCCCGATCGTCGCTGCCAAGATCACACCGGCCGGTACCTTCGTGTTCACCGTCGCGAGCTCCACGCTCATCGCGGAGCCTGTCACGCTTGGAGCGATACTTGGAGACCAGATAACGGTCGTTTCGGGACTCACATCGGATGCCACTATCGTGACCGACGCACGCGGACTCAGTGACGGACAGAGCGTCGTCGTTGATACGCAATAACATATTCTATGCTCTGGCTCTGGAATTTTTTTCTTGATAAGCGCCAGTTCAGTTACATTCTCGTCATTGCACTCGTGGTCTCGGGCTCGTATGCGCTGCTGCAGATACCGAAGGAGAACTCGCCGTCTATCAATATCGCCATTGCCAGCGTAGTCACCGTGCTGCCGGGTGCGTCTGCGGTAGACATGGAGACCCTGGTTACCGACAAGCTTGAGGATCAGATCACCAATATAAGCAACATCGACACCGTCACGTCGTCGTCGGGCGATGGAGTGTCATCGGTCATCGTTCAGTTTAATGCCAATGCCGACGTCAATCAGTCGATACAGGATCTGCGCGATGCGGTCTCGCGTGCGGTACCGAATCTGCCCTCGGATGCGACTGCACCACAGGTCAACAAGTTCTCATTCTCCGATTCTCCGGTGCTGATAGTCTCAATTGCCGGAGACCGATCCCAAAGTGAATTCTCCGCACTGAGCAAAACGCTCTCAGACGATATTCAGAATGTACCGGGCGTATCCACAGTGAGCGTGGCGGGAGTGCCGAAACGCGAAGTGGATGTGATCGTCCGCAAAGAATCACTCGACCAGTACGGGCTTAGGCTCACTGATGTGATCGGGGCGATCAGTGCTTCGAATGCGGCGCTCCCCGCCGGTTCGATCAGTATGAACGGCGTGAATTACAACGTGAACTTCAAGGGAGGTATCACCGATCCGTCGGAAATAAATAATATAGCGGTGGGCAGCAAGAATGGCGTGCCTATCTATCTACGTGATGTTGCTGTCATATCCGACGGTCTTGCTCCAGCTTCGACCTATTCGCGCGTTTCGGTCGGCGGCAAGCCGAGCACCAGTGCGATCACATTGCAGATACACAAGCAATCGAGCGCGCGCATTATCGAGACGGCAACTGCAGTCAAAGCAGAGCTGAAGAAACTGCAGGCAACCGATCTGAAGGGTCTCACGGTGTTGATACCCGATCAGACCGACATGGGGTACCAGGTGGGCAAACAGCTCGGAGACCTCACGAAAACCGGCTTCGAGACCGTGGCGCTCGTGGTGCTGATCCTGCTACTTACTATCGGATGGCGCGAATCCATCGTCGCGGCGCTCTCGATCCCGCTTTCATTTCTTATCGCGTTCATCGGACTCGACGTCACGGGCAACACGCTCAACTTCATCAGCTTTTTCGCGCTCATTCTCGGCGTGGGCATCCTTGTGGATTCAGGCATCGTCGTGACCGAAGCGATTCATGCGCGCATGAAGCAATACGGCAACGCCACCCTTGCCGCGCGCGCAGCACTGCATGACTACGCGTGGCCACTGATTGCCGGCACCATGGCGACGGTCGCAGTATTCGCGCCGCTGTTCTTCCTTTCGGGCATCATCGGACTTTTCATTGCAGGTATCCCATACACACTCATCTTCGTGCTCATGGCGTCGATCTTTGTCGCGCTTGGCATCGTGCCGCTCATCGCGATCCTTTTCACCAAACAAGAACCCAATCGGTATGAAGTGCGATTGGAAGAATACACGCATCGTGTGACCGAGTGGTACAAAGATAAGCTTCGTCTGTTCCTCGTGCATCGCCGGTATCAACGAATATTCTTGTGGACGCTCTCCATACTGTTTGTCGTCTCGCTCGCACTTCCGTTCACGCCGCTGGTCACCGCGATATTCTTCCCGCAGGGAGATCAGGATTTCGTGGATATCAATATACAAAGAGCGGAGGGTACCGCGCTGGCGCAGACGGATCTGGCGGCCCGCGAAGTCGAGGAGATCCTCTATGCCGATCCGGACGTCGCCTCATTTGAAACGATTGTGGGCCGAAGTGCCGATCCCGGAGACGGCAGCGGGGGATCCTCGGGGAGCAATCAGGCGAGTATCACCGTCAATCTCGCTGCCAAACATAAAAAATCAAGCACACAAATTCTCAGCGAACTCCAGCAGAAGTTTGCTCGTGTGACCGACGCGACCATTCAGGTGGTGCAGGCGAGCAATGGTCCGTCGGGCGGCGCGCCTATTCAGATCCAATTCGAGGGAGATAATTTGAGCGACCTCATCAATGCTGCCGACCGGGGCAAGCAGGTGCTCTCGACGATCCCGCATGTCACCAACATCACATCGACGACACAGAACAACGGGACCGAGTTCGATCTCACGATCGATCGTGCCAAGGCCAGCGCACTGGGTCTCAATACACTTACTATTGCACAAACGCTGCGTGCTGCGATCAACGGAACCAAGGCCACCTCGATCACGCAGCCGAAACAAAATATCGATGTGGTTGTGAAGCTCAATCTTAATGCTGCATTTACAAACGGCGGCGATACGAATCAGACGAGTATCGACAGTATCAAAAATCTAAGCATTCAGGGCCCCAATGGTCCGGTCATCCTTGGCTCAGTGCTCACCGATAGTCTCGGGCAGAGCAATGCTGCGATCGCGCACAAGGATAAGAACAGGATCGAGACTGTTTCCGCCTATCCCGACAGCAATACGACCGCCGGAGCGGTGACGACGGAATTCGATAAGCGTATCGCCGAACTCAAGCTTGCTCCCGGTGTGACGGTGTCGTACGGGGGAGACAACAAAGATATCATCCAGTCATTCACTCAAATGCTCATTGCGCTGGTCGCCGGACTCGCACTCATGTTCATGATCCTCATCATTTCATTCAATTCGTTCCGCTACACGTTCTACCTACTCATGATCGTTCCGCTCTCACTCATTGGCGTGCTCGACGGTCTCGCGATCACCCGGCAGCCAATCTCATTCCCGTCGATGCTCGGATTCATCGCACTCGGCGGCGTGATCATCAATCACGCGATCATCCTCATGGACTCCATGATTCATCATGCACAAGAAGATCCGAACAAACCCATGCTCGATATCGTGGTTGATTCCGCAGCGATGCGCTTGCGGCCCATCGTACTCACCACCATTACGACGGTGTTCGGCATGATTCCGCTTGCGATGTCAAACCCGACTTGGGCACCGCTGGCACTGAGCGTCATGTTTGGGCTTTCGTTCGCGATCATCCTCACTCTCGTGCTCGTGCCAACGCTTTTTTACCGCGCACAGACCAAGAAGCAGGCAGACGGCGCTCGGTCAGAAACAGAGATTTCGCGCGTCTAAACACGTATGAATCAAAAAACAGCGGGTCTCACGATCCTTGGCATCTTAGTGGGCGGCATTATGGGCTTTGCTATCTATACCAACACGTACTCTTCGACCGGTGAGACGGCGACTTCGACACAGGAACAAACCGACACACCTGAGCCCGTCGCGACGACATCGATCCCCGTTGCGCCTTCATACCATACTGGCGACACAATGACCGTTACCGCTCATGTCGGGCAGTCAGTACGAGCGCTCGGCGAAACACTCACACCGATACGAGTCGTGGATGACAGTCGCTGCCCCGCGGATGTGCAATGTATCTGGGCGGGAACTGTGCATGTGAGCGTTGCTATCGCAAGCGGTTCGGGAGATAGTGATATGACATTTGAGCTCGGAAAAGTGGGCACGACCGAAGTAAATACGATCGCTCTCACGGCCGTCGCACCCACGAAAAATTCCAAGCAGGAGATCGCGTCCGGAGATTACGTATTCACCTTTACGGTCACTCGCCGTTGATGCCGAGACTCGAGAGCAGCGTCGCGAGCTCTGTGCCTTCGATCGCACGATACTCACCGAGCGGTAGTTTGCCCAATTTGATATTCATAATGCGCGTGCGCTCGAGATCGATCACATCGGTATGGAGTGTGGAGCACATGCGGCGGATCTGATGCTTCTTGCCTTCGGAGAGGATAATTGAAAATGTCTTTTCTCCTAGTATTTTCACTTTGCATTTCTTGGTAACGTAATCGCCGATGTCCACGCCGTTCTCCATATGCTGTTGGAACGAAGGGCGCAGCCGGTACGAGACGGTGACACGATATTCCTTCTCGTGATCGGATTCCGGATTGAGCAATGGATCGGTGATGCGGCCGTCGTCGGTGAGGATGATGAGGCCGTGCGAGTCCTTGTCGAGTCGGCCGATGGGGAAGACGCCGGAGAGATCCACCGCATGTTTGATATCCACTTCCTCGCCCTGCGGAGAGTGGGTGATGACCTCGCGCGGTTTATTGTATGCGTAATATCGATAGGTGCGCTTGGGCTGCCTCACGCTTACGATGTCATTCTCATTCACTTTGTCGCCGAGCGCGGCATGCTTACCGTTGATGAACACCATCTTTTTTTCGATCAAAGCATCCGCGCCGCGCCGCGTGGAATAGTTCTTGAGCGCAAGATATTTGTTGATGCGCATCGGGTATTTCTCCGTATTATCGGCGATATCGGTCATGGCGCGCAGTATATGCTACTTTCTATTTTGGTGCAGGTGCGGTAAGGTGCGATGGAAATGGCCAAAGATGACACGATAATCCGGTTCGAGGACGTCTCCTACGAATTCAGCACCCGCAAACCGATCCTCGACGAGGTGTCCTTTCCTATTCGCCGCGGCATGAAGCTGACCCTCATGGGACAAAACGGTGCAGGCAAATCTACCCTCTTCGGCCTTATCACGGGTGCCGTAAAGCCCGACTCGGGGATCATTCATATAGAGAAAGGGCTATCGATCGCTATTGCCCGACAGGTCATCCCGCGCGACGAAATGGGCCTGACCGTGCAGGAATTCTTCCAGAAGATGTTCCCAAAAAAAGTATATGATATCGATCCTCGCATCGACGATGTACTCGAGGTCGTGAACCTCAAAGCACCGCATGATCGTTTGATCAAATCGTTCTCGGGCGGTCAGCAGGCACGACTTTTGCTCGCGTCGGCTCTCATTCAGGATCCCGATCTGCTGCTGCTCGACGAGCCGACCAACAATCTCGACAAGGAGGGGATCGCACACCTCACGAAATTTATTCAGCAGTATCCCAAGACCTGTGTCGTTATTTCGCATGATGCAGAATTCCTCAACTCATTCACCCAGGGCGTCTTGTATCTCGATGTACATACGCGCAAGCTCGAACAGTACGTGGGTAACTACTTCGACGTGACCGATCAGATACGCGCACGAGTAGAAAAGGAGAATATGAAGAATGCGCAGCTGCATAAGACCGCGATCGCCAACAAAGAGAAGGCTAACTTCTTCGCGATGAAGGGCGGCAACCTGCGCCTCGTGGCCAAGCGCATGCGCGCCAAGGCCGAGGAAGCGGAGGAGGCAATGGTGGATGTGCGCCGCGAGGACACGACGATCAAGTCGTTCACGATCCCTACACAGGATGAGCTCTCGGGCGATATTCTCAAGATCGAATCATTCAAGGTGATCAAGAACTACAAACCGAGCATCGTAAAAAAATCGCTTGCACTGCGCAAGAACCAGCATCTCCTACTGCAAGGTCCCAATGGTATCGGCAAATCGACGTTGCTCGAGTCCCTCGCGAGCGGCCAGGCAGAGGGGGCCGAAATTATGAAAGGCGTGAAGGTGGGCTACTACCGCCAGGACTTCTCAAACCTTGATTTTGATATGACAGTGCGCGAAGTACTCTTTTCCGCGATGCCCAAACACCTCGAAGAGACCATGCGACAGGTCGCCGCGGGCTTTTTGCTCGTAGGCGATATTATTTCTACTAAAGTGGGGCATCTCTCAGAGGGGCAGAAGGGGCTCGTGGCTTTCGCGCGGCTTGTGCTGCTGAAGCCCGGTCTTCTCATTCTCGACGAGCCGACCAACCACATCAACTTCCGCCACCTGCCGGTCATCGCGAAGGCGCTCGATGAGTACAAGGGCGCCATGATCCTGGTCAGCCACGTGCCCGAATTCGTCGCACAAATTCGCATCGATGAGACGCTCGACCTCGCCAAATAGAACCGTACTGCGCCTTAAGAGGGCGAATATGCTAGCATGCACGAATGTTAATCGATGATATTCAGTTGGAGGTCGCCGGAGGTAATGGCGGCAAGGGCGCCGTGGCGTTCAGTAAGGTGCGGCTCGTGAAGGGTCCGACCGGCGGCGACGGCGGCAGCGGCGGCAATGTCTATGCCGAGGGCATTTCGGATATCAACGCACTGGCCAACTATGCATCGCGCCGCGAAGTGCACGCCGACAACGGTCGCGACGGGCGCGGAAAGAATCTCGACGGCAAACGCGGGGAAGATCTGATCATTAAGATCCCGGCGGGCACGCGCATCACGAATCTCCACAACGGATACGTACAAGAGCTCACTGATATTGGTCAAAAGATCCTGCTTGCCGGCGGCGGCATGGGCGGCAAGGGTAATTTCAAATATCGTTCGGCTATCAATACCACACCGCTCGAATTCCAGACAGGCCTTCCGGGTGATCGCATCACGTTCCAATTCGAACTGCGTCTTATTGCTGACATTGGTCTTATCGGGCTTCCGAACGCGGGGAAATCGTCACTGCTCAATGAACTCACCCGCGCACAGAGCAAAGTCGCTAATTACGCGTTTACCACACTGGAGCCCAGCCTTGGTGCGTACTACGAACTCATTCTCGCGGACATCCCCGGACTCATCGAAGGAGCCTCTGAAGGAAAAGGGCTCGGTACGAAATTTTTGCGTCATATCGAGCGCACGGGAACCCTCTTCCATCTCGTCGCCGCAGATTCTGAAGATGTGGTCCGCGACTACAAGGTCATTCGCGGCGAGCTTGAGGCATATAGCGAAAGTCTGATGAACAAAAAGGAGTATGTGTTCCTTTCCAAGAGCGACATGGTGGATGCGGATGAACTCAAAGACAAGATCGCACAGCTGAAGAAGGCGGGGATCAAAGCATCGCCACTTTCGGTCATAGATTCCGAGCACATGGCATTGATAAAGAAGCTCCTCAACGAGATCAAAGATCATAAGCTGGCAGTTGCCGCACCCCTCGTGCCGGAAGAAAAAGCAGAACCGAGAGACTGGTAATCATATTCGGACAGTGCCGTGATGGGGTATACTTTGCACATGCCTCAGCGGACGTTTCAGACGTACTTCCTCATGACCCTACTGGCGGGTGCTGGTCTCGTTTCTTTCTTCATTCTCCAGGCGTTCCTCGGTCTCATGATTCTCGCCGCTGTCTTTGCGGTGGTGCTCTCTCCGCTGTACCAAAAGATTCGCTCGACGTTTGGCGATTATGATTCGCTCGCCGCACTTTCTACTGTGCTCATTGCGATGATTGTCCTTCTTATTCCGACGACGATTCTCGGATTCCAATTGCTAAAAGAATCGCAGCAGCTCTATGCCACGATAGTCTCTCCCGATCATTCGAGTGTTCAACAGCATATCGCCGCGCTCGGCCCCTCGCTCGAACGCTACATCCCGGGAGCGACCGCACGTATCAATGAATTCTCCGCCACTCTTACTACCTACACCCAGACCGCGCTCTCGTGGGTCATTCAAAATCTCGTGGTCGTGTTTTCCGGTGTTGCCGGCGTCCTGTTTGATACATTTCTGTTTTTTGTGATCCTCTACTATCTCATTCGCGACGGAGCACGTCTCAAGAAGCTCGTGATCAAGCTTAGTCCGCTCGATAATTCCGACGACGAGGCGCTCATGGAGCGCATGCGGCTCGCGGTCAATTCATTGGTCAAAGGCAAGATCATCGTCGCGCTCTGTCAGGGGACTCTCGCGGGTATCGGCTTTGCGTTCTTCGGTATTGCCAATCCCGTGCTGTGGGGACTCGTCGCCGCACTCGCTTCATTTATACCTCCATTTGGCACCGCAATGGTGCTTGCGCCCGGCGTCGTCTACCTCGTGATCACCGGACATCTCGCTGCTGCGATCGGACTCGCTATATGGGCATCGATCGCGGTCGGTCTCATTGATAATTTTCTTGGGCCCGCGCTGATGAGCGGGGGCATGCAGCTGCATCCGCTTCTGGTGCTTTTTTCAGCGCTCGGCGGGATTGGTTTTTTCGGCCCGCTTGGTGTGTTCCTCGGGCCGCTGGCACTGAGCCTGTTCATCGCGCTGCTTTCTATGTATTCCGACGGGCATACGCATGCGATTGAATAATGTAATATATGGCGCCCGAAGAGTGTATCTAACAGTAATATGAGCATTAATCCGTGGCACACCGCGCAAGAACAGCTTGAGAACGCCACGGATCGGCTCGACCTCGATCCCTTGCTTCATGCGCGGCTCTCGCAGCCCGATCGCATCGTCGAGGTATCGCTCCCGGTCACCATGGACGACGATTCGGTGCGCGTATTCACGGGCTTCCGCGTGCAGCACAACAATATCCGCGGGCCCTACAAAGGCGGACTTCGGTATCACCCACATGTCGACATGAACGAAGTGAAAGCACTGTCATTTTGGATGACCATGAAAAATGCCCTCATCGATGTACCATTCGGCGGTGGCAAGGGCGGTATCGCCGTCGATCCCAAAGTGCTTTCCGTCGGTGAGCTCGAGCGGCTCACCCGCGAATTCACCCGCAAATTGTTTCCTGTGATCGGCCCTGCGCTCGATGTCCCGGCACCAGATGTGAATACCAGTGGCCAGATAATGCGCTGGATCCGCGATGAATACGAGACGCTCGCCGGCAAGCAGGCCCCGGCGGTGGTCACCGGCAAATCGCTCGACAACGGCGGCTCAGAAGGGCGCACCGAAGCCACGGGCCTCGGCGGCAGCTTCGCACTTGCGGAGCTCACGCGACTCAGCGGCGATACACTCAAAGGCAAGACAGTTGCGATACAGGGATTCGGCAACGTGGGAAGCTATTTTGCGGAATACGCGATCGAGCTGGGGTGCGTCGTGGTGGCCGTCTCAGATTCGAAAGGCACGCTCTACAAGCAAAGCGGCCTCAACGATGTCAAAGCAATCGAGAAGTATAAGAAAGATACCAAGTCGCTCGACGGTTTTCCGGGAGCCGACTATCTGAGCGCCGAAGCCGTGCTCTCGCTCGATGTGGATATCCTGGTACCCGCAGCGCTTGAGAATTCGATCACAATCGACAATGTGGGAGATATCAAGGCCACCATTATTGTAGAAATGGCCAATGGTCCGACCACACCGGACGCCGACGCTGTGCTCAACGAGCGGGGAGTAATGGTGATCCCCGACATCCTCGCCAATTCCGGCGGCGTCGCAGTGTCGTACTTCGAGTGGTTCCAGAACATGAACGACGAAAGCTGGACCAAAGAAGACGTATTCGAAAAACTCAAACAAAAAATGACGTCCGCCGCGCAGGCGACATTTGCTTCAGCTGTCGAAAACTCCTGCTCCCTGCGCGAGGCCGCCTACCTCGTTGCGATCGGCCGGCTCGGGCAGAAATAGGTCGTATCTACAGCGTCTTGCAAAGCACTTTACTGGGCGTAGACTGCCGTAGCAGTACAGGCGCATTACTAAATGTTACGCTCCCAAATATTTATATGAAGTCACTCAATGCAGGAATTGCCCTGGCCGTTTTAATACTCAGTGTTTCCGCACCGCTCGCTGCATACGCGGCAACGACTCCGTTTCTCGGAGCCGCCGCTTCGTTCGGCGTTCTTACCCGTACTCTTACCAGCACAACTATTCCATACGGCGCCAACGTGTTTGGCGACGTGGGATACGCCACGACGACTGGAGTAATCATCGGTACCTCCGCAGCTCCACATGTGGCAGATGCCACGTTTCTGCAAGCAGGAGTCGATCAGCATGCGGCAGCTTCAGCGTTGAATGCGCAAGCGTGTACCTTTACCTTTGCTGGCGCAGTGGATCTTGGAAGCGACACCACGCACGGTGCTCTTGGTGTCTATACGCCGGGTGTGTACTGCTCGACGGGCAATATGTCGATTGGTGGCGGTGCGACGATCGCGCTGAGCGGTGCGGGAACCTATATATTCCGACCGCAGGGGACACTCACTACGAGCGATCTCTCAATAGCCACGACGACCAGTGGCGCATCGCCGTGCGACGTCTTTTGGACTCCGCAGGTGCCACCGGTACTTGCTTCGACCGTACTCGGCTCGGATACGCGATTCGTCGGCACTGTGATCGAACCGGTAGGTCCCGCCAATTCTGATATCACGGTAGGAGCCGGTACCAAATGGGTGGGCCGAGCGCTCGCATATGACTGGACCGTGACTACGAACCCCATCATCTTGAAATATGTCACCATCACGGCCCCGACCTGCCCGGTACCCCCGGTCCCTCCTGCCGTTCAGGCGACACTTCATGTGATCAAGCATGTGGTGAATAACGATGGAGGTATTGCGCCGGCATCTTCATTCATACTGCATGTCAAAGGAGTCAATGGTATGGGCATCAGCGATGTCGCGGGCTCTCCTGCGGCAGGTGTTGAGGCTCCCGGCACATTCAACTTCACATCTGATCTCACGATCGGTTCTACCGGCAACCAGGTGATCGAGCTCCAGAAGTTCCTCATTGCTCAGGGCTTCTCGATCCCGTTGCTCACCAGCGGTCAGGCGACATACGGATACTTCGGTGCTCAGACCCGATCTGCACTCGCGAAGTATCAGAGTGCTCACGGGATCACTCCTGCAGTAGGTTACTTCGGCCCGATCACGCGCGCACAGGTCAACGTGGGCTCTACGCCGACGATGACCGATGAGCAGCGATCGATCCTGCTTGCAGCTTTGATCACGCAGCTTCATGCGCTTCAGGCACAGCTTGCAGCACTGCAGGCTGCAGGTCACTAAGCGTTGCTTAGCTAAGGCACGACAACGACCCCGCTTCCGCGGGGTCGTTGTTTTCGTGGTGTATTATGAGGAAAATGAAAAAGTTCCTCAAATCGGTCAAACACTATTTGATTCCGCACCGGCGCAATCGCTACAAGCCCGGCATATTCAGCAGGGAATCGGTGGGGGCGCTGGTGTTGTGCTTGCTTATCATTGAAGGGCTCTATCTCATTCAGATACACGTGGTGCTCAAGAACAACGGATTCTTGGCTGCGGTATTGCCGGCCGCCATCACGAGTCTTACTAATGCCGACCGCAGCACCGAAGGTCTCGGGGCACTCGCCGAAGATCCGCTGCTTGCGACCGCGGCACAGGCGAAGGCAGATGATATGGCCGCGAAGGGATATTTCGCACACGTCTCTCCCGACGGCAAGACCCCGTGGTACTGGCTCGATTCGGTTAAATATCCGTATACCTATGCGGGAGAGAATCTTGCCGTAGATTTCACGGATTCCAAGGATGTGGAAACCGCGTGGATGAATTCTCCGATGCATCGCGCGAATATTCTCAAAGCGCAGTACACACACATTGGTGTGGGGATCGCGCAGGGAATGTATCAGGGCAAAGAGACCACGTTCGTGGTGCAATTTTTCGCGACGCGCTCGGAAGACGGCGCTGCTCCTGCGACGGCAACCGCACCGGTGACGATCGTATCGGTACCGGCAAGCGAGCTCGCGACCACACAAAAACCGTCGCGTGTCCTTGGTGTTGAGACCACTCCGGCGAAACCGGCGGTAGCGGTTGAATCGAAGCCATCGGCCGTCACAGCGCCGTCCGCTCCAGTCGCTGTGGCCGTCACATCACCCGCTCACTTCATGCTCTACGCACTCTCAGTATTGGCCGGATTCTTCCTCATTATTCTGCTTATAACGCTCGCGGTGCACGCGCGCAGGCGGTATGTATACGTTGAGGTGCTCACCGGAGGATTTGCACTGGTGGGCGTTGTAGTGCTCTTGCTGGTGTACAACCAGGGCACGCTCCCGATCGTGCCGGGGGCTTCCGAATCAGCGAGTGCCGCCATTGCTCTGTAAGTGGAGTGCTGTTATCGGGTGTTTTGCACAGTGTAAGTAACGAATTACAGAAACGTCTATATACTTGTAGGGGCATGCCCCACTCTGGGGCATCCACCCCGACCATTAGAAATTAAAAATAAATGTATGTTTTCACTCGCATTCGCAAAATTTTCAGTTCCGTTTCTGATGCTCGCCTCCGCCTTCGGATTTCATGTCCAGAAGGATCACGGCATGCCATCGTACATGGGCACCACAACCACGCAGGCTGAGGTCGTTGCACAGGTCAATTCGCGCGATACCAGTAATGTCTCACTCGATGCAGACCTGGGTGTGATCGACTCGCAGCTACAGGCACTTGGTAAGAGTAATGCATCAGTCGACGTTTCGTTCTCCGACAACGGAAAGGATAATAAGGAGCTCGAACAAGACAACAAATAATCGTTCTCAATTAATTCCATCCGTAAAAAAATACCTATGAAAAACAAAAATAAAACAATCCCGGCACTTGCCGCGGTCGCCATCTCACTGATTGCACTGCCGGTGTTTGCCGATTCCAACGGAGCACAAATTGATTCGCATGGATCGTTCCTCGGTAATCTTCGCAGCGAGCTTCAGTTGAAGTTCGGCGCACATGTACAGAACCAGAATAAGGACGATAAGAATAATAACGATGACCGAGCTCATATGGGCACCTCGACTCGAGATCGCGGTGAAAGGGATGGTATGCACGCCACCTCCACGGCAATGCAGCTTTCCAACATACAGTCGCGTGCGGCCACTGAGATTCAGCGTCGCATCACTGCGCTGGGTGCAGCGAGCACTGCTATCCAAGAGTCGGTGCGTCTGCCCTCGGCCACCAAGACAATTCTGACCAACGCGATTCAGTCACAGATCACCAGTTTGACCGCGCTCGGGACCAAGATCGCGGCCGATACTGACTCGACGGTTTTGAAAGCCGACGTGAAATCGATCACGCAGTCATACCGCATCTTCCTGCTCGTATTGCCACAGGCGCGCATCACGGCCTCTGCTGATGCTGAGCAGAATGTCGCAAGTTTAATGACGATCGTATCGTCAAAATTTGAGGCACGCATCGCAACTGCCCAGACCGCCGGCAAGGATACATCCACTGTCTCCGCGACACTGAGCGATGCTCGTGCGAAGATCAGTGATGCCAATACCCAGTCGGCTGCCGCAGTCGCACTTGTTGTGAACCTTACTCCGGATAACGGCGACAGCATAAAAGCAGCAGCCAATGCGCAGGCACTCAAAGACGCCCGTGCAAAGATCCAGCTTGCCGCGAGCGACCTCAAGAGCGCCCGCGCCGAGATGGGCACCATCGTCGCCGCGCTGAAGACCTTTGGCGTGTAAAGAATGATTCATTTCTTGGGTCCAATACGCCCGCACGGCCAAGGCCGTGCGGGCGCGCCGCATTCATAATCGCTTCATAATGGGTCCAGTATTATTTGCTCTTCGCACGCGATACGTGCGATTTGGCTATTAGCAAAACTAACTAAACAATAATATGAACATTCGAAACATAGCAGCAGGAGCCGGAGTTGCAGCCATTGCACTAGGTACGGCACTGCCCGCAGCAGCGCTCACAGTAAAAACGAATGCTGATACCAACCTCAATGCCACTGTCGGCGTCACCGGATCCGGGGCATACACCTCGTCCGGCACGGGCACGGAAACGACCAATGCCCACCTCAATGTTGGTACCGACATTGGCGGCTCAGCGGATGCATCCGGCAGCGGAGTCAGCGGCGGCTCGACGAGTACTTCCATGGCAGCGACCTCAGGCAACGGATCGGATGTGGCAGTATCGCTCGCGACCGTAGCTTTGAGTCGAGCGGACATCGACTCGGGTACGGTGGATGCGGCCTCATGGGATAGTCGTTCGGCCTCGGATGTGAAATCCGGCACGGATCTCAAAGAATATGTCGCATCGCAGATCAAGAATGACGATAATCTTTCGGCGGTAGAATCCAGCTCGTCAGATGTTGCCGTCACCTACAAACAGCGCGGGCGATTTCTCGGATTCATCCCGGTCACTGTGAATGCGACCGCCATCGTTGACGCGAACGGAACAGTATCGGTGAAGTATCCCTGGTACGCGCTTTTGACAGCGACCGATCGTGCTGATCTGCAGACAAAATTGCAGGCGAGTGTAGACGCTATGATGAGTAGCAATGCTTCTGCTAATACTGCGACCGGTAACAGCTCTGCAAATGCAGCGGGTAACGCACATGCAAACGCCAATGCATCGATGAAGTACAGTGCAAATACACAGGCACGCATCGTCTCAGAAATACGCCGGATCATGGGCGAAGAACTCAACGCTTCGGCCGACGCCTCTGCCAATGCAGCTGTCTCGGGCACCAATCAGTAACTTTTCCTGTCCTTCGCGCTCTTTCTGTTCTTTATGCAAAAGACCCCGTACGGGGTCTTTTGCATATTCGCCTGGTCTATTTCTTGAGAAATTCTGCTAAGCCCTTTTTGTCGCGCGCAAGCCATGCGGCATTGGATTGAATATGTTCCAAGACCTGCTGCACTGTTCGCTCGGTCCCGGGTGCCGGGTGTTTCTTGAGGAATTGTTGAAGCTCTTCAGCAAGTGCCACCGATGTCGAGACCTGCAGCGGCATGAGTAGGTACGAGAGGTCGCGGCCCGCCGCGTAGCGCTCAAAAAGCACCTTCCATTGCGACTGTATGAACGCCCAGGCGAGCTCAGTGCCGTGGGGCTGGACCGCAACCGATGAGATCATGCGTCCACTGTCCTGGGGCCGCACGTGCTTTGTGAGCGCGAATACCAGGGTTTTCTGCAAGAGCTCCTTCTGCTTGAAGCTGCCGAGCGCGCGTCCGATGCGATTCTTCTCTTCGTGCAGCGACACTTTTTTATACATGTTCAGGAGTTTTGCGTACTCTTTCGTTCCACCGTTCCTCGCACTTAGATCGTATACGATACCGCGCAGATCCGCCGGCACGGGATTCGTATCTCCATTGATCGAGTCGAACAGTCTCTTGGCATGCGCGATCACTGCAGGGTCGCCATATTTTCCCAGGCTTCCCAGGACGAGGACCTTCAGAAGCGCCTCCGCATGATTTTTTGGCTTTGTATTCCAGTCCACCTTTTTTCTGATGTCGCTGAATATAGTAAGCGCACATGCTTCGTATTTCGTCACGAACAGCTCCCGCGATACGAGTGAATGTATTTTGGACAGACACGAGGCAATCTCTGACCACACCACATATTCGTCTTCTTTTTGGTAGTGTTGAGCGAATGCGAGGCCATCCTGGGTAGTCAGTTCGCCGGTCTCGGCGAGCGCCGCGATGTCTCGAATGAGGCCGAGTCGATCGCGAGTCGAGAGCTTCTTCGACGTTATCGGACCGCCGAACAATTCGCGCAGGCGCACCGGGTAGCTTGTGCGATGGAAGCTGGATTCATTGATATTCAACTTCAACCACGAAATGCCCTGCGGAATGCGTGCGCTTCGCGCATTCATGATGAATTGATCCTTCGATCCGTCGCCGCGCACGACACTCACCGGCACCTGCCAGACGGTCGTGTCCTTTGTTTGCCGGGCAGAAAGTGGACTTGAAAAAAATCGAGTCTGTCGAAGTTCATAGGAGGCGCCCTTTTCCTCAATACTGATCAGCGGATATCCTTCTTTTGCTGTCCAATTGCGCATAATCTTCGCAACCGGCTTACCCGATATCTTTGAAAGTGCATTCCAGAGATCGACGGTCTCGGTATTGGCATACGTATGTTTTTTTAGATAGTGCCTCAGACCGTCGCGAAAGTCCTTCTCGCCGAGATATTCAGCGAGCATACGAATGATGCTCGCGCCTTTGGAATAGCTCACCGCGTCGAAGACTGCGCTGATCTCAGAGGGATGATGCACCTCGACTTCAATCGGGTGGGTATGCTTGAGGCCGTCGGCGCTCAGTGCGGAGCCGAAGTCGGACTGAAGGAATTGTGTCCAGATGTCCCATTTCGGGAAGACGTGGTCGACCGCAAGATATTCAATATACGAAGCAAAGCCTTCGTTGAGCCACAGATGGGTCCACCACTGCATGGTCACCAGATTACCGAACCACTGGTGTGCGATCTCGTGCGCGATGACAAGGGCGACCCACTGCTTGTTGATCGTGGAAGATTGCTCGGGGTCGACTAACAGCGCGCTCTCGCGGTAGGTGATCGCGCCCCAGTTCTCCATCGCGCCGGAGGAGAAATCCGGAATCGCGATGAGGTCGAGTACCGGCAAGGGATACGGAATATCGAAGTACTCATTAAAATATGTGATGATCTTTGCTGCACAATCGAGCGCGAAACGCGCCTGGTGTTTTTTTCCGGGAGTCACGAATACCCGCACCAGCACACCGTCCTTACTTTTCTTCTGTACATACTCGAAATCACCAACGATGAATGCGAGTAGATAGGTCGACATCAGTGGCGTGGGCGCAAATCGCACCGTCTTGGTGCCGTCGGTGTGCTTCTCGGTCGCTGTAGCCAGGGTATTCGAAATCGCGGTGCTCTCCTGCGGCACGATGAGCGACACATCAAAGACCGCTTTCATCGCGGGTTCGTCGAAGCAGGGAAACGCGCGCCGTGCATCGGTCGCCTCGAATTGCGTCGTTGCCATGTATTGTGTCTTCCCATTCACCTCGTAGCTGCTCCGGTAAAACCCGTGCATCTTATCGTTGAGGATGCCCGAGAACATAATGTTCAAACGCACCTTTCCTTGGGGGAGTACCTGCTTGAACGTGAATGTGGCAGTCTCCGCATCATCGTCGTAACGAATCTGCGCAGCGGCGCCGGATCCCACAAGGGTGACTGAGCTGATTGCGAGGTCTTTTGAGTGCAGAGTTATGGAACGGGTGGGCTGCTTCAAGACGAGGTGGAGTATCTCGCTTCCCTCAAACACGAACGCCTTTAGATCGGGACGCATACTGATCTCATACCGTTCGGGAACGATGTTCTTCGTCAGACGCACCTTCTTTTTTTGGGAATTCATGTGGGCGCATTGTAGCGACCGTGCGACCGCAGCGCAAACATCGTACGTCTTCACGGTTCCTTCAGGGGCGATACGGCATCATGAAGCACGGTAAGCACAGAGCTCGCGGGCCGTCTTACCGGTAGTGAGAGTTATTTACTAGCCTAGAGCAATCACATTATGTTATATACGATAGCCGTTATCCTTTTGGTCCTGTGGCTTTTGGGCTTGGTGACGTCGTTCACACTCGGCGGATTTATTCACCTGCTGCTCGTCGTCGCAATTATCATGGTCCTCATCAGACTGATACGAGGGGAGAATCCAATCCGATAGTCTCCGTCAATCGTTCAATTCGAGGGGACGGTCGGTCGCACCGTCCCCTTATGCGTTGTCATTATTAAACCGAACATTTTCATACTATGAATATCTCGCAGAGCACATGGAAGATACAAGTCGTTCTATTCGTTATATCGGTCTCACTCATTCTTGCTTGGTCGACCAATGCTGCGCATGCGGATACGACTCAGCAGGCAAGTCAGGTCTCGATCGCGTCCAGCGGCCAAGTGATCGTAAAGGGAGCGATCGTGACATCGGTGTCCGGCAATACCATAACAGCAAAAGCCGTGTGGGGGTCGATGTCTTTGATATGGACGATCAGGACCGACGGATCGACGCATTTCGTGCCTGATGCGGTCAGTACGGCCGCTTTGCGTGCGATCAAGATTGGAGACACGATCGCATTCAGCGGAGATATTGATGTATCCGCATACAGCCCGACCGTGATCGCCAGCTCGGTCAAAGATACCAATGTGCAGAAAGATTTCGTCACTGAGGTCGGCTCGCTTCTCAGTGTCGACCAAACAGGCAAGAGCTTCACGATCGCTACGAGAGAGGGGACTACAAGCGTTTCGATCAACGGCGGCACCATCATGACGCTCGATGGAAATAATGCCTCACTTGCCGACATGCAAGCGGGCATCGATGTGCGGATCATCGGAAGCCTCAATACGTCGACCAATACGATGCTCGCGCAACGGGTCTCATGGAAGACGCCGTCCGAGAGTGTCACCAGTGCTCGCGCCGGAGTCATCTCGAGCTTTTTCAGCTGGCTCGCGGGTACCCATGGGGCACTGAGCTTTCGAGGCCTCTAAGCCGCGACAATAGCCGGTCTGTGCGGCGGTGGTATACTCAGCACCAAAGGCCATGCATCACCTCGTAGAAACACAGCAGTTCGATCGAGCATCTCTCAGGAAGCTTTTTGATCTGGCGACCATTCTCGAGACCAAGCGCGACGATTCCCTGCATGGAAAGATTCTTGCATCACTTTTTTTCGAGCCGTCGACGCGTACCAGATTTTCATTCGAATCGGCCATGTATCGTCTTGGCGGCCATGTGATCACGGCAGAGAATGCCGCGGAGGCATCATCGGCAACAAAAGGAGAGACGCTCGAAGACACAATCCGCGTCATGAATCATTACGCGGACGTTATCGTTATACGAAGTCCCGAAGCGGGTGCGGCCGAACGCGCAGCCGCGATCTCTGAGGTCCCCGTGATCAATGCGGGAGACGGCGCAGGCCAGCATCCGACACAGGCGCTGCTCGATCTCTATACGATCGAACGAGAGATTGGTCACATCGACGGCGTACATGTGGCGATCATCGGCGATCTGCGCTATGGCCGCGCCGCCCGATCGCTCGCGTACCTTTTGAGTAAATACAACGACATCAAGCTCACGCTCGTATCGTCTCCAGAGCTTGCTATGGGAGCTGATATCAAAGCGCATCTCGACGAGCACGGCGTAAAGTACACCGAGACCGAAAGTCTCAAAGATACGATGCCGGAAGCTGATGTCATCTACCAGACACGCGTACAGAAAGAGCGCTTTCCAAGCAAAGAAGAGTACGAGCGATTCAAGGGCGGGTATATTATCGATCGCACCATGGCCGATTCCATGAAAGAAGGCGGTATTATCATTCATCCGCTTCCACGGGTGGGTGAGATTATGCCGGAGGTAGACGACTCGCCACATGCGGTGTATTTCAAACAGGTCGGCTACGGGCTCATCGTCCGCATGGCAATCTTGAGCACACTCATGAACCCGCAGCGTAACTCCTAGCTCTCCTTTGTCTTTTTTTGGGCTCTGATATAGTCAATATATGTTGGCTTCCTTGCGCACCTGGCTTCCATTGGCGGTCGGCCTTACCGGCCTCTGTATCCTCATATACGCCTCCGGACAGCAGGTGTACCGGCAGTCGCTCAATGACCCCCAAATCCAAATAACGCAAGACACCGCAGCTCGTATCGCGGAAGGCACGAGTGTGACCGGTATCGTACCGAAAGACTCGATAGACATCGCCGCCAGTCTTTCGACATTCGTCGTGGTATACGACGCCAGCGGCAAGCCTATCGCATCCTCGGGCCTTTTGGACGGGAAAATCCCCGTCCCGCCGCCGGGCGTCTTCGCCTACGCATCTTCCAATAGCGAGGACCGCCTTACCCTCGAGCCGCAAACTGGGGTGCGTATCGCTGCCGTCGTGACTGCAATCCATGGAGGCAAGGGATTTGTTCTTGCGGGTCGTAATATGCGTGCCACTGAAGCGCGGATCGGGGACCTGGGGAACATGCTGTTCCTGGGGTGGATTGTGCTTATGCTTGCGACATTCGCATCGACGCTCGTATCACGGAAATATATTCGCGATGAAAATGGATATATTCGAATGAATCTGTAAGATCACATGCTGTACCTTATTAGTCTCGGCGCATTCGTCTCAACGGTCCTCGGCGGGTTGTTCGCACTTCGA
>CAIRSC010000018.1 GCA_903881205.1 uncultured bacterium
GCCGCCTGCTGACCCGAGTCCTTGCCCGGTCCCATTTCGTACCGGATCTTCTGACCGGCGACGAGCGTCGGCATGTTGGCGGCCTGAACCGCAGAGAGGTGTACGAAGACCTCCTTGCCGCCGGCATCAGGTACGATGTAGCCGAATTTCTTCTGGTCGTTGAACCACTTCACCGTCCCGGTTTGCAGCCCGCTTACCTTCTGGGGCTGCGTCGTGGGTTGTCGGCTGTGATTGCCGGCGTGACCGGTCTGCGTCTTCAGATTTGCGCGCGTATCGCGTCCTGGCTCGATCATTGCCATGAGTCGGTATTCCTCATTTAACATAGGATGAATTCCCCCAAAGAACACATTTCCTCCGGGGTTGCTGCGCGCCACGTGGGTGCGAAGCAGACCGCAGGAAATTCGTGATACTGTGCGCTTCGTATCGAATTTTGTCAACAAAGAAAAAACCCGCTCGAAGGATCGAGCGGGGTGGACCGGAGGTCCAAGTATCAGAGGTCGAGCTTGAGCTGCGTGCCGCCGTTGGTACTCGTGGCGTTGCGCTGGTGCTCGATGAGGCGGTCGGTCAATGCGTCTTCAAGACGTATGAGCAGTTGTGGCCGCTCCTCGTCCTGTCCGATTTTCGACGCGATCACTGCCGCGGACTGTATCGCTGCAGGGCTGCTTGTGTAGTTTCCGAACTGACGCCGATACGGCGTATTCGTCCGCACACACGTAGCTTTACGCTCTCGCTCAGAAGCCGTCTCGGCGACAGAGCGAAATATCCTTTGCAGAGCCGGACTCAGTTGCTCGATGCCATCAAGGTTCATCTCACTCTCCATTGCGGGAGTGCGGTACGAGATATCAATCCTCACTAGCGCAATTATACGTTAAATATGGTACAAAGTCAATTCACTCTAAGTGAATTGGGCCTCAATTCCATGGTTTCGCTCTGTTATAGTATGCCAATGATCCATAAGGTCGTGCAGTTCTTCGATAAGCTGGAAGACAAGATCCGCATACGACTCAGCCACAAACCGATTCTTTATTCCATCATAGGCGGCATCGGTATCGTACTGTTTTGGAAAGGTGTGTGGGAGACGGCGGAATATTTTCCAATCCTTCATGGACCGGCCTCGGTGGTACTTGGAACTGTAATATTGCTGATGACTGGACTGATGGTCTCATTCTTTATTGGGGACAGCATCATCATTTCGGGATTTAAGAAAGAAAAGAAGCTCGCCGACAAGACCGAGAGCGAGGTGGCGATGGAATCCAACCGCATCGATGACATAGAGCACGAACTGGAAGAGATCAAAGACGAGCTCGATGATATCCAGAAGCATACTCACAAGAGCCGTGGTATTCTCTAGCACTATGTCAGATATCAAAGATATTAATTTAGCAGCAGAGGGTAAGCGACGCATCGAATGGGCGGAGCGCGACATGCCGGTATTGCGGGAGATTCGCGCTCGATTCGAAAAGGAGCAGCCGTTTGCCGGCAAAGTGCTTGCAGCAGTACTTCATGTGACCGCAGAGACGGCCAATCTGGTGCGCGCACTCAAAGCCGGAGGTGCCACGGTATTCCTCGCCGCCTCCAATCCGCTTTCTACTCAGGACGATGTGGCAGCAGCTTTGGTGAAGGAGTACGGCATAGAGACGTTCGCAATCAAAGGCGAGAGCAAAGAGACCTTTTTCAAACACATCGAAACACTCATCGCACAAAAGCCGGTGCTCACCATGGACGACGGTGCGGACCTGGTGTCGACCATCCACCAGCATCATCCCGAATTGCTCGCGAACATACTCGGCGGCACCGAGGAGACGACCACCGGCGTCATTCGCCTGCGCGCGATGCATAAGGACGGCGCACTCAAGATGCCGATCGTCGCGGTCAACGACGCCAAGACCAAGAATATGTTCGACAATCGCTACGGTACGGGCCAATCGACACTCGACGGCATTATCCGCGCGACCGATGTGCTCATTGCGGGAAAGACATTCGTAGTCGCCGGCTACGGCTGGTGCGGCAAGGGGCTCGCCATGCGCGCCAAAGGGATGGGAGCCGGCGTCATCGTCACTGAGATCGACCCTATAAAGGCGCTCGAGGCAGCGATGGACGGCTTCTACGTCACCACGATGGCCAATGCTGCAGCGGTGGGTGATATCTTCTGCACCGTTACCGGCAACATGAACGTAATTCGCGGCGAACACTTCAAGGTAATGAAAGATGGGGCCATGGTGTGCAACTCGGGGCACTTCGACGTCGAGATCAACCTCAAAGACCTCGCTGCACTCGCCGGTACGCCAACGGCCGTTCGCGAGAATGTTCAAGAGTATCAGATAGGGGATAAGCGTATCTACGTGCTCGCTGAAGGACGCTTGGTCAACCTTGCCGCCGCCGAAGGGCACCCCGCAAGTGTTATGGATATGAGCTTTGCGACTCAGGCGCTGGCATCCTCATGGATGGCGACCGAAAAAACACCTCTTTCGGCAGGTGTATATGAAGTCCCGGAGGCTACTGAAGAGATGATCGCCGCCATGAAGCTCAAATCGATGGGTATGACGATCGATACTCTTACTGAAGAGCAGCAGAAATACCTGGCCTCCTGGCAGGAGGGGACCTGAGAAACATGAAGAAGACCCTTGCATCTTTTTAGACTAGATGAAAAGAGGGCCGTCAAGGCAAATAATGGCTTAAATCATAGACTTTAGCTTCATGGATGCTTCATTAGGCCACGGAAATGCCTTGACAGTCAAGACCCTTCGTGCTACGTTATTCAAGTAACAGATTCGTCTGTTGCATTGAAATGTCAGGAATCTTTACTACAGCCCTCATCGGGCTTTTGTCTTACTCAGGCGTCGGCATCGCATCTGCCGACACAAGCAAGGCAATCGCTCCCGAGGCGCCCACATATACGAGTATTTCCGTGGCCATGACCGGCTATAACGCGGTCGAGGCTCAGACCGACGGAGATCCATATACCACCGCAAGCGGTGCGTATTCCGATCCCGATGTCGTGGCAGCTCGCTCTGTCGACCTCGCCGATGAACTCCCGTATGGGACCGTCATCGAGGTGGATACAACGAGCAGCACATCGACTACCTGTGGCCTTTCCGCCGTTACCGACTCCGTCGGCTACCGTGTGATCGCCGACTCAATGCATCCCCGCAAACGCAACCAGATCGACCTCCTTTTCCACAACGACGACACAGTCCGCGCCGGCGGCCGCATTGTGAACGCCGCGGTGGCACTCGGTGTCTGTAAGAACGTATCGATCCATGTCGTCGGACAGGTGGACATCAAGCATATGCCCAAGACCCAGGCTGAGCTCAAGCTCGCCATCGGGCAGCTCGATAAGGCACCTGCCGGAAACCTCGTCGTCAGTAAGTAACGTATAATCGGCACATATGCGTCCTGCACATGTCGTCGAGATCGTGACACCGAAGAAGTTCATGTTGAACGGCCTGTGGTTTGGCCCTAAGGATGCTCAGTGCGTCATTGTATGGGTTCACGGTCTGGGGAGTTCTGCTTTTACGAAAAGCCACATAATTGATGAACTCGTCAATAAACATACAGCAGTACTCACTTTTAATAATCGCGGACACGACAAGATATCGAGCGTTTCAAGCGGTCGAAATAAACGTATACGCGGAGGCTCGGCACATGAAATATTTACCGATTGTGTCGATGACATAGAAGGCGCTGTTCGATATGCAAAGCAGCAGGGCGCGCAATCGATCATTCTTGCCGGACATTCGACCGGCTCTCAGAAATCTGTTTATTGGGCCGCAAAGAAAGGAAAGGGCGTCGATGGTATTGTCCTGCTTGCGCCTATGAGCGACTATGCCGCTACAGTGATGCTCAGCGGGAAGAAAAAGATCGCTCGTGCAATGTCGTACGCAAAAATGCTACTGAAGAAGGATCGTCCTCACGAACTCCTGCCCGAATCGGTGTGGGACTGGAGTCTTATGGCGGATGCTCAGCGTTTTATAAGTTTGTATTCAGGTATCAGTGAAGAGGAGATATTCACATATTGGGAGTCAGTGAGAAAACCCAAGACCCTTCTTTCGGTGAAGATCCCGATGCTAGTAGTGCTGGCGGAGAAGGATGAGTACGCGGACCGTTCTGCGCCGGAGATTGCCGCATGGTTTGCAGAGCACCTCCGTTCGTCGTCAGCGGTCACTATCATTCCGAAAGTCGATCACGGTTTTAAGGGAGGAGAGCAGTTGATAGTCGACCGCATCAACTCCTGGGCAAGTATCTCCATGAAGGCGACTTCATGAAATCTTCCGTTTTGGAATGCCATACTCCATCATCCCGTATACAAAGGGGCATTAACAATTTAGTAGGTATATACACATCTATGAATAATGATTCAAGCAGAGGTATTTGGGTCGGCGTGGTTGTCGTGGTGCTCATCGCAGCTCTTGGCTTGTGGTGGTACTCGTCACGCTCGGTCGATACATCTATGACCACCGATACGACAGCGACCACGACGGTGGCTACTACCACCGGCAGCACATCCACGGGCACGACCGGCACTGCCGCGATTATCCCAGTAACCAAGTCGGCCAATGACGTTGTTTCGATCGTTGCAGGTCTTTCGGGTGTATCGCAATTCAACTCGATCTTCCATTCGACTGGCATCGCCGCGACAATTACACCGCAGACAGGCGGCAAGTACACAATTTTCGTGCCAACGAATGGCGCGATCTCACAGCTGCCGGCCGGGACCATCTCCAAGCTGACCGCGGCTGAGCTTAAGCGCCTCGTGCAATATCACGTGATCTCAGGGCGTGCGATCGATACGACCGCGCAGGTCGCGGGCCAGATCCAGGCACTCTCGGGCGATGCGCTCAACTTCAACTACGGGACCAATAAGATCCCAATGGTGAATAGCGCGATTATCATCGCTCAGTACAATGGGTCCAACGGCACCGTTTATTTGATAGACAATGTGCTCCTGCCTCCGACGAAGTCGAATATCTAATTCGATTCTTTAAACACCCGCTGAAAGGCGGGTGTTTTTTGATGCCGGACGTGGTATTATTCCGCCGATGAACGAAGGAATTCATGTCGTATTGGCGCCCGAAGTGGTCACCACCATCTTCGGCATAGCGATCACCAACACTCTTATTACGAGCTGGGCGGTGATTTTGGTATTGGCGGTGGTCGCGATCGTGATTGGCCGCAAGCCGCAGCTCATCCCGAGCCGATTCCAGACACTGCTCGAATGGCTCTTCGGATTCGTATACGACTACATCGCTGAGACGCTCGAGAGCCGCGAGCTCGCACGCACGTTCTTCCCGTATCTTACGACGATGTTCCTCTTCGTATTTACGTCGAATCTTCTCGAATTCACACCGGGCATCGGTTCGGTCGGCTTTTTCCACGGTACCGAGTTCACACCGCTGCTTCGCAGTGTAAATACCGACCTCAACGTCACACTCATGCTCGCCATACTCGCATTCCTCGTGATCGAGGTCACCGGGGTGGTGGTCATTGGTTTCTGGCGATATGGCGGTAAGTTCATCAATGTACGCCACGGTGTCATCGCATTCTTCGTCGGTATCATTGAGCTCTTCTCAGAACTCGCTCGTATCGTGTCCTTCTCATTCCGATTGTTCGGCAACATTTTTGCCGGTGAAGTGCTTATTATCGTTGTAACGCACTTCATTCCATATATTGGCCCGGTACCTGTTATGACCTTCGAACTCTTCGTGGGCTTCGTGCAGGCGGCGATTTTCTCGCTGCTGACGCTCTTTTTCATCAAACTCGCCGTCTCCGAACCCCACTAACCACTGTGGAAATCGGGCACGTGCGATGGTATGATGCATGCGGTCGGAAATGAAAGGAATAGTAATTATCAGGCTCATATAAACAACATTATGGATTTGGAATCAACAAAGACACTCGCTATGGCGGTCGCGGTCGGCTTCGGCATGATCGGTCCGGGTATCGGCGTAGGGCTCGTAGCAGCATCGGCACTTGATGCGATCGGACGCAATCCGGAGGCAGCAGGCAAGATCCAGCCGCTCATGTTCACGGGTATCGTGTTCGCGGAAGCGCTCGCCATCTTCGCCCTAGTCGTCGGCTTCATCGTCAAATTCGTTTAATTTTGACCAACTGCATCGTTGGTCTGCAACGAATTGCGCTCACCGTACGATGTGTACGGCTCGCTTATTCACTTTGACCGCCTCGCATTTCATCCAAAATTAAACGAATTGAGTTCGCAGAAAATAAAACAACATCATGGATCAACTTTTCGCAGCATTCGGGGTCAATTGGAAACTGCTTATCGTACAAGCGGTGAATTTCGGATTGCTCTTGTCGCTCCTCACATACCTGCTCTACAAGCCGCTCTTGCGCATAATCGATGAACGCCGCGAAAAAGTAGCTGAAGGAGTACGTACTGCACAGGAAGCGGCGCGCACGCTCGCCGATGCCAAGACCGAAAGCGAAGGGATCGTGGGTACCGCAGCGCGCGAGGCGGAAGCGCTCGTCGCGACCGCTCGTGCACGTGCCGACGAAAAGGGACATGAGATCGTGAAGGCCGCCGAATCTCGTGCAGACGGCGTCATGAAGGACGCTGCCGCTCGAGCAGAAGAGGCTCAGCGCAACGCCATGCAGGAAAGTGCCAAAGATATCGCCCGCGCAGCGATGCTCGCGGCCGAGAAGGTGCTTCGCGAGAAGTCCGCATAAAAATATGGAAGAATCGTACGCACAGGCATTATGGAAGGTGATTCAGGCGGGGACTCCCGCTCATAAAGCCGTACAGGGACTCACTGAGACCTTGCGTGCGCACGGTCGCATTTCGCTCTCGCCGCGCATTGCCAAGGCATTCGCGCGCATCGCGGAGCGCGAATCAGCTCATATCGGTGCGGTGCTCACGGTGGCGCGTGAGAAGGACCAGCATCATGCACATACAAAAGTAGTGAAAATGCTTGCGGACATGGGAGTCGAGGTCAAGGACCTCAAGACGGAAGTCGACGATACATTGATCGGCGGCTGGCGCCTCGAGGGACGGGGAACTCTCATCGACGCAAGTTACAAAAAACATTTATTGGACATCTTTAGCAGCGTCACGGGCGCATAATATATGGACTCATCAGCGATTGAAAAGATCATCAAGGAGATCGAACAGTTCACTCCTTCGCACGAAAGCGCGCACGTAGGCCGCGTCACACAGGTGGGCGACGGCGTTGTCGCGATCGACGGCCTCTCCAAAGCGGTCATGAGCGAGATCGTGATATTCGAAGAGGGCAAGGGAAAGAAACTTTCCGATGCGATGCAGCAGCAGGGCGAGCTCTACGGTCTGATTCTGAACCTCGAAGAGGATGGCGTGCGTGCGACGATCCTCGGCGACTCCGCCCGCGTGTCTGAAGGCATGACGGTCAAATCGACCGGCAAGGTGCTCTCGGTACCATCGGGCGAAGAATTGCTCGGACGTGTCGTCAATGCGCTCGGTGAGCCTGTCGACGGCAAAGGACCCTTTAAGAACACAACTATGATGCCGGTGGAGCGCCAGTCATACGGCGTCATCGATCGTAAGCACGTGTCGGTCCCGCTTCAGACAGGTATCAAAGCAATCGATGCACTCATCCCGGTCGGCCGCGGACAGCGCGAGCTCATCATCGGCGACCGCGGTACCGGAAAGACGACCGTCGCGATCGATGCGATCATCAACCAACGCAACGAACCGGAGGCTACACGTCCGATCTGTATCTATGTCGCGATCGGCCAGAAGGAATCCAAGACCGCGCGTCTCGTACAGCAGCTGCGCGAAGAGGGAGCGATGGACTACACGATCGTCGTCGATGCTCCGGCATCTGCGCCGGCGGCGCTTCTTTTCCTCGCTCCATTCTCGGGCGTGGCGATCGGCGAATACTTTATGGATAAAGGCCGCGATGTTCTGATCATTTACGACGATCTCTCCAAGCAGGCGACGGCGTACCGACAGCTCTCGCTGCTTCTGCGACGTCCGCCGGGCCGCGAAGCATATCCGGGCGACATCTTCTATTTGCACTCACGATTGTTGGAGCGCGCCGCACGACTCTCTGAAGAAAAGGGCGGCGGATCGATTACCGCACTTCCGATCATTGAGACGCAGGAAGGCGACGTTTCCGCCTACATCCCGACCAACGTGATCTCGATCACCGACGGCCAGATGTTCCTCACCACTGACCTGTTCAACAAAGGCATTCGCCCGGCGATCGACGTGGGTATCTCAGTCTCGCGCGTGGGCGGCGATGCACAGACGAAGGCGATGAAGGGTGTCGCCGGCGGCCTCAAGCTCGAGCTCGCACAATTCCGCGACCTCGAAGCATTCATGCAATTCGCGTCGGATCTCGATAAGGCAACGGCCGATCGCATCGCATCGGGTCAGCGCATGGTGGAAGTGCTCAAACAAAAGAACGGCGCTCCGATCCCAATGGAGAAGCAGGTGGCCGCACTCTTTGCCGCCAACAACAAATTCTTCCTCGATGTTCCCGTGAACAAGGTTTCTGAAACGGAAGTGCAGTTCGTCGCGTTCCTCGACGCGCAATACAAGACGACGCTCGCTGAGATCAAAAAGACGGGCCTCCTCTCCGACGACAGTAAGAAAGCGATCACGACCGCGATGGGGGAGTTCCGTCTCGCGCACCCAGAAGTGTTCACTGCTGCGAAGTAGTCCTCGCGCTCCGGCGCATTCGATATGGCAAATCTCAAACTCATCAAATCGAAGATCCTCTCGTACAAAAAGACGGGAACCGTTACTCATGCCATGGAGGCGGTTTCGGCGGTCAAAATGCGCAAGGGGCAGGAGCGTGCGCTCTCGGGCCGCTCTTACGCAGCAGCGGCACTCTCGGTACTTGAGCGCCTTTCGGGTACGGCGGATCTGTCGCGCCATCCGATGATGCAGGAACGATCCGGCAAGACGGCGCTCATCGTCATCACGTCAGACAAGGGACTTGCCGGGGGATTCAATAGCGGCGTGATACGCTCTACGGAAAATCTGATACAGACAAAAGGTCTTACCAAACAGGATACCGTCATCTTCGCCTTCGGCCGCAAGGGTGGCGAGCATTTCAAGCTTCGCGGCTATGCTGTGGAAGTGGAGCGCATCAATGTGAGCGACGATATTTCGGAGTCCGAAGTCGCACAGATCACACAGCTACTGATGGAGCGAAGCGACATCACACAAGCGATCATCTCGTATCAGAACTTTATTTCAACATTCGAACAGGAGCCGATCACCCGTCAGATCGTGCCGATCAAGCCCGAAGTGATCCGCGAGATCGTCGCCGGCATCCGCCCGGCACGCGGCCGCTATGCGCCGCAAAATCAGAACGACGTCGTGCGTCCGGCATCCTATACGGTAGAGCCCGACGCGGAGACCGTGCTCTCTGTACTGCTTCCGAAGCTGCTCAACATTGCCATATTCCACGCACTTCTCGAATCGAAAGCATCCGAGCACTCAGCGCGCATGGTCGCGATGAAAAGCGCGACTGACAAGGCCAAGGACATGGCCAAGAGCCTCACTCGTACGTTCAACAAAGTCCGACAGGCGGCGATCACCCGCGAAGTCTCCGAGATCACGTCGGGAATGGAAGCGATGAGGTAATATTGAGAGATATCAATAATCATTCATACGACTATGACAGCGTTTGGAGCTATGCCGACAGGACCGCTAGGAAGACAGAGTCAAGGTCTCGAGTCAAAGGACAAGATTGCGAGCGATATGAAAGCCGCATATAAGGCCATGGCGGGTTCGATAGTAGGTTCGCAAGGTCCTGATTATCAGGCACGAGAGAGCCTTTCCGATATGGACAAGGGGATTTATGACTATCTCGTACGCTGGGGAGAGGATGATGTCGATACATCTGTTCCTGAAAAAATGCGCGAATATTTTGCTAGGAGAATTGAAGGAGAATATGATTCCATGCGACAAAAATTCGACGGATATCGTCCTGGACTTACTGCTCCTGAGACGTCCAGTCAGCGACAAGAAAATCAGAAAGCTTTGCGTAATCGGTTTGAGGGACTGGCAAGAATTGCAAATCAGCACGGCTTCAAGGTTGACCTGAGTAAATACCTCTAAAATTTAGGATAGAAAATAGCATGCGTGCACTTCTGATCGCGACGAGTAATCAAGGCAAGCTGAAAGAGATACTTTCAATCGTTTCCGATGCGCCGTTTAAGGTGCTCTCTCTTGATGACGTCGGACTCAGGGCTATCGAAGAGCCTGCTGAGACTCTGGAGGGCAATGCCCTTATCAAAGCATTTACCTACGGAAAACGTTCAGGATTCCTCACGCTTGCCGATGACACGGGACTCGAGGTAGACGCGCTCGGAGGCGGCCCGGGAGTTCGTACTGCACGTTACGCCGAGGACCATGAGGCGCGGAATCAAAAACTCCTTAAAGAACTTATCGATATACCGGACAGCGAACGTACCGCGCGCTTCCGAACGGTTGCGGCGATATACGACCCTACCGACGACAGGGTATTCACATTCGAAGGGCTCTGTGAGGGCAAGATCACTCGCGAGTATCGGGGGACCAACGGTTTCGGCTTCTCTCCCATATTTGAAGTAATAGAGAACGGTAAGACTCTGGCTGAGATGGATATGGAAGAGTTACACACGGTAAACCATCGAAGCAAGGCATTCGCAAAGGCTTTGGCTATCCTCCAGTCCCAATTTATATGAGTGAAATTCAACGGCCAAAGATCGGTACCGGCGTTTATATACGTAAAGAGGGCAAGGTGTTGCTCGGCAAACGGCGGGGGAATAACGGTGCCGGATATTATTGCGCTCCCGGAGGGCACCTCGAGATGAATGAGACCTGGGAGGAGAATGCCGAACGCGAGACGATGGAGGAAGCGGGGATCAAGATACAGAATATCCGCTTCATGACCGCGACCAACGACATTAATGACGAGGACGGCAAGCACTATGTGACGCTTCACTTCGTCGCTGACTGGCTAAGAGGCGAGCCTGCGGACGTAGAGCCCGATAAGATGGGGGATTGGAATTGGTACACATGGGATGCCTTGCCAGAGCCGCTCTTCCTCCCGGCTAGAAATTTAATTAAAAACGGTTATAATCCTCTCAACTTCCCAGATAATAAATAGAAATATGACAAAAGGAACAATTACGCAGATTATCGGCCCGGTCGTCGACGTTCGCTTCGACGAGCATCTTCCCGCTATCAAGAATGCCCTCCATGTCTCCCACAAGGGCGAGACACTTACTCTCGAGGTCGCACAGCACCTGGGCCTCAACCGCGCCCGCTGCATCGCCATGCAGGACACCGCAGGACTTTCCCGCGATGCCGAAGTCGTCGACACAGGAGCTCCTATTTCGGTACCGGTAGGCGAGGCCGCGCTCGGCCGCATGTTCAATGTCGTCGGCGAACCGATCGACGGTATGCCCGCGATCCCGAAAGAGGTTAAGCGCATGTCGATCCACCAGGATCCGCCCGCGTTCATCCGACAGTCCACCAAGGCCGAAGTATTCGAGACCGGCATCAAGGCGGTCGACCTCTTGGCCCCGTTCATTAAGGGCGGCAAGTCGGGACTCTTCGGCGGCGCGGGCGTGGGTAAGACCGTTCTCATTCAGGAACTCATGCACAATGTGGCATCGGAGCACGGCGGCTACTCGGTATTCGCCGGTGTGGGCGAGCGCGTGCGCGAAGGCAACGACCTTTATCACGAAATGAAAGACTCAGGCGTGCTGGATAAGACCGCGCTTGTGTTCGGTCAGATGAACGAAGTGCCGGGTGCTCGTGCACGCGTCGCACTTTCGGGCCTCACCATGGCCGAGGCATTCCGCGACGAAGGCGGCAAAGACGTACTCTTTTTCATGGACAACGTATTCCGCTTCGTGCAGGCAGGATCCGAAGTGTCGTCGCTGCTCGGTCGTGTGCCCTCGGCGGTGGGCTACCAGCCGACGCTCGCCGAAGAAATGGGCGTACTCCAGGAACGCATTACTTCCACCACCGAAGGATCCATCACTTCGGTGCAGGCGATCTACGTGCCGGCAGACGACGCGACCGACCCGGCTCCAGCCACGACATTCGCACACCTCGATTCCACGATCGTGCTCGACCGCGGACTCGCCGCACTCGGCATCTATCCGGCGATTTCTCCACTTGATTCATCTTCCACCGCACTTACGCCGGGCATCGTTGGTGAAGAGCACTATCGCGTCGCCAACGAGACGCGCCGCGTACTTCAGCGCTACAAAGATCTCCAAGACATCATTGCGATCCTCGGTATCGAAGAACTCTCCGAAGAGGACAAGAAGCTCGTCTATCGCGCACGCAAGATCCAGCGCTTCCTCTCGCAGCCGTTCGCGGTCGCCGAGGTGTTCACAGGGGCTAAGGGTAAATACGTCTCACTCGCCGACACCGTACGCAGCTTCGCCGAGATCCTCGACGGCAAACATGATGCCAAGGATGAGCAGGCGTTCTACATGAAGGGCGCGATCGAAGAAGTGGTCTCCGCATAATATTCATGGCTGAGCACGCGAACACATTTCACCTCGTCGTCGCGTCGGTAGGCGAGACGCGTTTTGACGGCGCCGCGCTTTCTGTCACTGTGCCGGGTGCTGCGGGGGAATTGACACTCCTGCCGCATCACGAGCCGCTCGTGACGACACTCAAGTCCGGAACGATCACGGTCAAAGATTCTCTCGGCGAGATAAAACAGTTTGCGATCGAAAGCGGTGTGATCGAGTGCTCGGGCAACAAGGTTGTTGTATTGCTCTAGGTTACAGAGCAGAGAGGTTTTCAACACGCTGCGAATAAAAGTTCGATACGGAGGGTACAATGAGCGCAATGCGATTCAGCAGTGCGCTTTTGTTTTTTGTGTTGGCAATCATCCCGATTGCTGCATTTGCGGCAACGCCTGCGAGCAATCGTTCCTCGTGTTTTCTTTCGATCGCGACCGATCCAAGTACAAAAGAGCCTAAAGTCTTCGATAACAAAACGGTCGCTACCGACATCACGAAATATCTGGATACCGTCGAGCTCTGCCCCACCGCCTGCTTCATCAGCGAAACGATCACCGTCAATGCGCAGCAAGACACCACCTCGATCCAAGTCCAAGCCGTCAACAAGTGCGGAAGCGATACTTCGAAGCAAAAAGCGGATCAACTCAATCTTGGTTGTAATGCAGGGCAGACCAAGCCACAGGTAGTCGTTAAGAGAACAGGGATGGTGACCAAAAACGACGCGTCCAAGGAACGCTGTGGAGGGACGCGTGTCTCCGCAGTAGTCGGCTCTTCAATCGGAGACGCGGCAAAGGATAAAGTGCTTCAAGGTCTCGCGCAGCAGGCCGCCTCGAATCCGGAGCTTCTGAATACGCCGGCAAGCAGAGATCAGTCGGCAGTGGTTCTGAAAGCATTTGGTGTCAGCGACGCGGACGCAAGAGATCTGGTGGATAATAAGCCCGATAATGCAAAAGCGCTTTTGCAGGCATTTGCTTCAGGTGATCAGACCAAGGTGCAAACAGCTGCAGATAATGCCAACGTAACCCTGAATCCGGATCTCAGCGATATATCGAGCATGAGTGCAAAAGATGTCTCCGATAAGTTTTCCGGCATCTACACGCCGGAACAGAAGCAAACCGCGCAGATGCTTTCGGCAGATGTGACCGGATTTGGCGGAGCATCAGTCGATCCCGCTGCCGCTCAACAAGCGCTTGCCAACCGTCTTTCTTCGATGTGCCAAGGACTCGGGGGATGCGGCGACGCCTGCGTCAACAATCCCGGCACTCTTACGTGTCGCACTAATAATCCGGGGGCACTCACCTGGTCTGCGTGGGAGGCGAAATACGGCGGTCAACCCTGCGGGCAAAGTAACAACACGACATGCTTTCCGACGCTTGATCAGGGACTTGCCGCGAAGATCGGGCTGCTGACCGGATCAAAATATTTTGGAGGGGCAAACAACACCATCCTTAGTTCCTTGTGCAACGGCTATGCGACGTATGCGGCCGGCAACGACTGCGTCGCGTACGCAAATTTCGTCTCACGACAGACTGGAATACCGGCGACCCAAACGGTTGATCCGCAAAACCCGCAACAAATGGGAGCGATTGTCATGGCAATGTCGCGTTATGAAAACGGCAGATCCGTACCCTACACGACCGATCAATTACAAAATGCGCTCTCGCTGGTGTACGGCGGACAACTGCCCAATGGTACGCCGGGATTCGTCCCATCGTTTCAGGGTGGCACCAATAATCCCGGCGTCGGTTTGAGCACACCATTTACGGTACTGAGCGGGAGCAACGGAGTGTATACCAGTGCGTATGGCAGCCCGTTCGGTAGCGTGTACACACCCGTTTCGACCGGTGGTCCGGTATCGACAGGAGGACCTGTTTCTACGGGAAGTCCGGTATCCACGGGCGGAGTAATTTCGACGACGAACACGAATACTGCGCCGGCGCCATCTGCGCCTGCAGCGAATCCGGTCGCGAGCATCATCGTGCAGCCGGCGTCACCGCTCGCGAATAATCCGATCACCGTCTCTTGGTCGAGTTTTGGCATGCAGCCGAATAATCCGTGTCGTGTTCTCATACAGGATGCCAGCAGCACGCAGACGATCAAGCAGAGCAACGAAGGCTCGCAGGTCATCACTGCTTCGCACCCGGGGACGTTCACATTCACGATGCAATGCCTCGCTATAGGGGGCGCTTCGATCCAGCAAGCGACATCGGTCTCGGTCAGGTAGAATGGCCGCATGGGATTCACGAGAAATATCGAAGACTTTACCTGTGGGCACTGCGGAGCTTCTGTCGTCGGCAATGGGTATACCAATCACTGTCCGATCTGTTTGTGGAGCAAACATGTCGACGTTGATCCGGGAGATCGTCTTGCAGTGTGTGGCGGGCTCATGGAACCGATTCGCATCGAAGGCTCGAGTCCTTCATATATACTCACGCACAAATGCACCGTCTGCGGTCATGAGAAGCGCAATGTGATTGCCGGTAATGACTCACCCGAGAAGATCGTGGAGCTCGCGCGTAAGCAGGCATCAGCCTGACTTGATGCCGTCGTGTATCAGTGCATAATGCATGTATGACATTAGGGCCAGAAAACGAAACCGAGGACCGCGGAGTCGAAGGTGATACAGAAGAAGTGATCGTTAATGGTGAGGAGGTAGAGATACAGATGCCACCCGCGCTTGATGCGCTCGGTCATCCTGCAGCACCGGAGAATGATATGGGCGACGACTGATCCCTGATACTATGACAACAAAAAAAATATTTCTTCTCGTCGGCCATCCCGATACCGTGGGTATGTGTAACGACCTCGCGACCGAATATGAAAAGTCAGCGCGAGACGCCGGACATACCGTCGATCGCATGGACATTGCGCACATGCAGTTCGATCCGATATTGCACAAAGGGTACCGCGCCATGCAGCCGCTCGAGCCCGATCTGATTCGTTTTCAGGAGCTTGTAAAAGAATGCGATCATTTTGTGATCATTCATCCGATCTGGTGGGTGGGCATGCCGGCACTTCTCAAGGGACTATTCGATCGCGCGTGGCTGCCGGGCTCCGCGTTCCGTTATATGAAAATGGCGAGCGGCAAGCGCACAATCTTTTGGCATCGACTCTACCGCGGCAAAACCGCGCGCGTGATTGTCACGAGCGGTACGCAGCCGATCCTCGTACGCTTCCTTCCGGGCAATGTGAATTCTCAACTCAAATGGGGGATTTTGTGGTTCGCCGGATTTTCCGTCCGCACCACATGGTTCGGCCCGGCTGAAAATGTACCCGAGGCTCGAAAAACTGGCTGGATACGAAAGGTGCAAAACCTGGGTGCGCGCGGAATCTAGAGGTGGTTTCTAGCAAAAAGCCTTATTTTCGGCTAAGATGTGCCGATGTCGCTTTCTATCGGGATAGTAGGACTTCCCAACGTCGGTAAATCGACGCTTTTTTCTGCACTCACGAAAAAGCAGGTACTCATCGCAAATTATCCATTCGCGACGATTGATCCGTCGGTCGGTGTGGTGGCCGTGCCGGACACTCGTCTCGACGCGCTCTCGAAAATGTCTAATACCCAGAAGATCGTTCCAGCGATCGTCGAGTTCGTCGATATCGCCGGGCTTGTGAAGGGTGCATCCGAAGGGGAAGGGCTCGGCAATCAATTCCTTCAGAACATCCGTGAATGCGATGCGATTGCTGAAGTCGTACGACTTTTCGACGACGAGGACGTGCATCATGTATCCGGTACGGTGGACCCGCTCCATGATATCGAGATCATCGACATGGAACTCATCCTCGCTGATCTCGAAAGCGCAGAGAAGCGGCTGGACCGCGTGGAGCGTGATGCAAAGGGTGGCGACAAGGCGCTCCTTGCCGAGCGCGACGCACTTTTGAAAATCGTGCCGATGCTGAAAGATGGAAAGCCAGCTCGACGTGCCGCGCTCGATGATAAAGACCTTGAGGCCGTTCGTGGTTTGCACCTACTCACACTCAAGCCACTTCTCTATGTGCTCAATAGAAAGGCGGGGACGGTAAATATAGATGCCGAGAATGGCGAACGCTGGCGTGAATTGCAGTCGTTCTTCGAGCGGACTAATTCCCAGCATGTGATCGTCGATGCCGGAGTGGAGCACGAGCTCTCTGAAGTGCACGATGACGAGCGCATGGACTTCCGTCGCGAACTCGGTGTGGCCGACGACGGTATCGAAACCCTCATCAAAGGTGGCTATCGACTCCTTAATCTGATTTCATTCTTTACCACGGGCGAGAAGGAGACGCGTGCCTGGACAATTCACCGCGGCGATACCGCGCCAGTTGCAGGTGCGGCAATCCACACCGACTTCAAAGACAAATTTATCCGAGCCGAGGTCATTGCGTGGGACACATTGCTTGAGATCGGTTCATGGTCGGGTGCGCGCGAGAAGGGTCAGATACGCGCCGAGGGCAAGGAATACGTCGTCCAAGACGGCGATGTGATGGAATTCCGTCACAGTTAGGCGGTCTTGCGGCACGTCCGTTTCGTGCCATACTTTCGCATATGAATACACTTAAAGTCACCCCGAAGGATTTCTTCCTCTGGGCGTCCGCCATGCTCGCGTTCTACGTAAGCATGTTCTCATTTATCACGCTCCTCTTTCAGTACATCGATAATGCATACCCCGACGTCTTGAGCTCTGATTACGTCGATCCGTATTCAGGTACGATCCGCTTTGCGATTGCATCGCTTATCGTGCTGTTTCCGCTCTTCCTCGTGCTTATCCGCGTGATTCGCAATGACATTCAGAAGCATGCCGAGAAGAAGGACCTGTGGGTCCGTCGCTGGGCGCTCTTCCTCACGGTATTTATCGCCGGTGCTGCGGTGGCCATCGACCTCATCACGCTCATCAATTCGTTCCTGGGCGGCGAACTCTCGACGCGATTCGTGCTCAAAGTAGTCGTCATCCTACTGGTCGCTGGCGGAACGTTCCTCCACTTCATGGCCGACGTGTGGGGCTACTGGCTCATCTTCCCGAAGCGTGCACGCAGCGTGGGATGGGCGGCAGGCGCAGTCGTACTCCTCACGATTGTCGCAGGGTTCTTCATCATGGGCAGTCCGAACCAGGTGCGCTTGTACCGCTTTGACGACACGAAGGTCAGCGATCTCACCAACATTCAATGGCAGGTAGTCAATTACTACCAGCAGAAGGGCACATTGCCGACCAATTTGGCCATGCTTGAAGATCCGATCAGTGGATTCAAGGTGCCAAGCGATCCACAGAGTGGTAGCGCATACGGGTATCGCATTTCGACACCGCCGTACTCTTTTGAACTCTGTGCGGATTTCAACGCGGCGAGCGACCGTACGTCCACGACTGCCGTCGGCGCGACCCCGACTTCGTCCGTGCAGACACATGTAGGCGGTACCATTGAAAATTCCAACTGGACGCACACCGCAGGTAGTACCTGCTTCGAGCGCACCATCGACCCGCAGCTCTACCCAGTCTTCAATAAGAACGTACCGATCACCAAATGATGCTTCTTTTGCGAGCGTAATGCACGTGGTACGCTGGTACGACTATGCAGTACGACCATAAGAAAATAGAGAAGAAGTGGCAGCAATTCTGGTCGCAGAACAAGATCTATACCACTGCCGATTCGGTACCAGGTAAGGAGAATTTCTACCTGCTCGTCGAGTTCCCGTATCCCTCGGGCAACCTCCACGTGGGGCACTGGTACGCTTTTGCAGTGCCCGACATCCTGGCGCGCTTCCAGCGTATGCAGGGCAAGAACGTGCTGTATCCGATCGGCTTCGATGCCTTCGGACTTCCGGCCGAAAATGCAGCCATCAAGAACAAAGTGAATCCGCGCACATGGACCGACGGCAACATCGCGTTCATGAAAAAGCAGATCGAATCGATGGGTACATCGTTCGACTGGTCGCGCGAGGTCGCGACATACTCGCCCGAATACTACAAGTGGACGCAGTGGCTTTTCCTGCAGCTCTATCAGAAAGGGCTCGTGTATCAGAAGGAGACTGCGGTGAATTGGTGCCCCAATGACAAGACGGTGCTCGCCAATGAGCAGGTCGTCGACGGCAAGTGCGAGCGCTGCGGGCACACGGTGGAGCA
>CAIRSC010000019.1 GCA_903881205.1 uncultured bacterium
AGTGCCCCGTGCGGCATATCGGCCTTTTCCCATCCGTGTATCTGGGCGCCGATCAGTGCGATCCCCTCGCGGATCTCCTCTTCAAAACGCTGTCGAAGTGATTGGATAGTGGCGCGTGCGGCGCTGACCCCGTTGAGCTTGTTCTGAGCATCGCGTACTTTGCCTTCGAGCTCGATCACGTCGCGCTCTGCAGCAAAAGATGCCTCGCGGATACGTGCGATCTCGGAGCGCATATTCTCTATCTCTTTGGCGACCGAAGACTCCTCTTCTTGTTTGCGCGCGAGCTCTTTGCCGAGCTGGTCGACCTGTTGCTGCGCTTCATGATTAGTCACGGGGGCATTGCCTGTGAGGCCGTCGATGAAGGATTTGATCTTGCCGCGGATGTTATTCAAAAGTGCGCGGACCGACTCATGGTCGCTACCTTCCGCATCACTAAGAAGTCGGTCGATCTCATGCGCGAATTGGCGCACATGCGGCACCGTCACGATCTGTTCCACCGTGACCGTATTTGCTTCGAGCGCGCCTTCAGCACGACCGAGGTCGCGCGATATCTCACTGCTCTGCCGGCGCAATTCCACAAGCCGCGACTCCGCCGTCTGCAACTTCTCATGGAGCTCGTGCGCGCGGGCGGTGTGCGCGCTCTCGCCGCTCTTGTCGGTGAGTAAGCGTACTTCGGCGAGCTGGGCACGGAGCCGCTTCACCTCGGTATCGTATTCTCGCGCATCATCGAGGAGTCGTGCGTCCTCCTGGGTGATCCATGCGTTCTCTCGTGCGAGATATTCGCCGAGCTTTGCGGCGAGATCGTCCTTCATTTCTCTCGCCTTCTCGATTTTCTCCACCTGTACGCGCAAGAAATTGAGGTGCGGCGCTATCTCGCGACGCAGCGATTTTGTCTTGTCGATATTACTGGCCGTCTCTTCGAGCTTACGCTCGCTCTCCGCTTTTTTGTGCTGATAGAGCTTGAGACCGAGCGCGTCTTCCACCATTTCGCGGCGCTCTTTCGGTGACGCATTGAGAATACGGTCGGCCTCGCCCTGCGAAATAATCTGGTAGCCGGAACCCCCAATATTCGCTCCGGCGAGTAATCGGATCACGTCCTTGAGGCGCACCTGCGAACCGTTGAGGAGATATTCGTTCTGGCCATCGCGGTACACCACACGCTCGACGGTGACTTCCTTGAAATCGAGATCGAGCAGACGCGACGAATTATCGAAAACGACTTTCACGCTCGCGCGGTTGCCGCGCGGGAGCCCAGGGCTGCCTCCCCAGATGAGGTCTTCGCCTTTCTTCGAGCGCATCGACTTCATCGACTGCTCACCGAGCACGAAGCGAAATCCCTCGGCCACATTGGATTTGCCCGAACCGTTGGGCCCCACGATACTCGCGATCGGTGATGTGAAAATAAGCTCGGTCTTCTTGCCGAATGACTTGAATCCCGCCAGCTCGATCGATTTCAGATACATTGGACTTCATTGTATCAAAACATTTGACCCCGGACTGAAGTGTCCGGGGTCATCGATATGCGAGCGATTACTGTGGTCCCCGATCGTCAACGACGAGGGGGCGTACCATTTGATCGGGCCTAATAGACATGGACTTCGACGTACTGCGTCCAAACGGCCCGTTCGGCACAAGCGCATAACTCGTGCTCGGTGACATTTTGGCACACCACTCGTCACCAAATTTGAACGTGCCGTTCAATGGTACCAAGTCTAACTTGATCCCAGAGCCCAGTGACGTTTGGAAGATGCGTCCGTCTTGAGCAAATTCCTTACCGAGCGGAACATCTTTCTTCTTAATCTGCGTACCGTGAAGCATGACGAGGACATCGCACTCCAGATCGCGATCCCAATTTTTCATTCCTTATCTCCCGATGTCGAGGTGTATCTTATGAGTCGATCCGAGTGAGGACCAGTCTGCCGACCATCGGATCTTCCAAGATCAATTCGGGTTTTTTCATATCGATGACTCCGAACGGAAGATTGCCCACCAATCGGTGAACAAGGTTTCCGGTATTCATTTTCAGATACCACCTCCCGCGGCACCTGAATGCTGCTCGTGCCTCTAAGGACCGGAACCGTTCGAGTTTCGTATCAACGAACCAGTACTCGCCGACATGCGAATATGAATCGCCAACATGCAATTCCTCGAACCGGATCGATCTGAAGACACCCCTGCGTTCAACCTCGACGGTCTGCCCTTCTGCGAACGGCATGTGCTCCTCCACGAGTGTTTCTGATGGCAACTATTCCATTCCCGACGTCAGATTGCAAGCAATACAATTCTGTACTCTAAAGTTAAAAAGGGCTTACCAGCCCTTGGCAGCAAGCGCTTTCTGAGCGGCGTCTTGTTCTGCCTCTTGTTTACTTCTCCCCTGCCCGAGCGCTACGCGCTC
>CAIRSC010000020.1 GCA_903881205.1 uncultured bacterium
ATCTGCGGGATGATCCCGGCCGGGATACCGCCGATCGTGCCTACCTGGGAGTAGGTCAGACTCCGGATGTATTCCATGCGCTCATCGGCGAGCGCGATAGCGCCGGCGCGCGCTTTATTATTGAGGACCACATCGATCGACAACTGGAATGCCGCGAAGATGCCCAAAAAGATGATGAGCATGAGCGCCGAAGCGACCAGTGTGTCGATGAGCGTCACCCCGCGTGCGGCAGATCTCTTCGACATAACGAGGATCAGAAGTTTTGCGATGAGAGCGAATAGATAGGAGTGATCATCGATACGGCGAAGAACCCGACAGCAGCTCCGATGAAGAGCATGAGGAATGGTTCGATGATCGTCGACATATCTTTCGTTTTGCGGTCGACCTCTACTTCGTAGAACATCGCCAGGCGCTTGAGCATTTCGGCCGTTTGGCCCGTTTCTTCACCGACCGCCATCATTTCGCCGACGAACGGCGGATAGAGATGCTCGTTGCGCGCAAATTCCGCGGAAAGCGGCTGACCCTGCGCAACGCCATCTTTTGCCGCTGCGATCACCGTCTGGAAGTACGAATTTTGGACGACATCATGCGTAATATCGAGCGCCGTGATCACGTCGACACCGGAAGTGAGTAGTGACGCCATTGTGCGCGAGGTGCGCGCCGCATTCACCTCCTTGACCATCGGAGCGATGCCCGGCAAATGCAGGAGTACGAAATCGATCACCCGCTGCCCGATTGCTGTGCGCGCCGCAACATATACCGTCGCTATCGTGCCGACGACGATTCCAATGGCTGCAACTGTATATTGCACGAGAAAATTACTGAGCCCGATCACGATCATGGTCGATTGCGGCAGCGCAGCACCCATGTCGGCGAAGGTCGATGCCAGTGACGGGACTACGACGACCATCATCACCGCACCGATACCAAAGATTGCGATCAAAATGATGCACGGATAGATCAATGCCCCTTTTATTTTCTTTTTCAGATCGAACATGCGTTCCATCTGATCCGACGTCACCTGAAGCGCCGCCGGTAGATCCCCCCCCTCTTCCCCCGCGCGGATCATGGCGATGAAGAGATTACTGAAGACATGCGGGAATTTCGCCATCGCACCATGCAGCGTCTCGCCGCGACGCACATCACTGGCGATCTCGGATATCGTCGCACACAGGCGCGGATTCTTCGTCTGACGCTCAAGCACGGCAAGTGCTCGTGCAAGACTGAGCCCAGCGGAGATCATGGCGCCGAGATTGCGCGCCATCAGGATCTTGTCGTATTCCTTGATCGTCGTCAGACGTCTGTTCCAATACGTGATGCTCAACTTACTTCCCGACTGCTCATTGACCGAGATGATCTTGCCTCCCTCGCGGCGCACGACATTGTAAAGCTCGAAGCGATCCTGTGCTTCGGCGGTACCTTTGTACACTTCACCGTCATTTTTTTCTGCAGTGTAAACAAAGCGCGTCATGATTGTAAGTATATCGCGCCGCGATGATGTTTTTTGTTTTTGATACAAGTGAGTGCGGATAAACTTTTTTTCCATCTTGGCCACACTCGACCGAAGCAGTCATAGTTTCAAGCGAGCGTGGCAGTGTACTTTTAAAGACCCCGCAGGGCTTGGCCCGAGGATAGTACTTTTTTCAGCAGAAAAAAGTTGATCTTTAAAAGTACACTGCCACCGAGCGCCCTATTATTCGGTGATTACACGTAGCACTTCCTCGATAGTCGTCACTCCTTGCGCCGCGCGGAAGATTCCGTCTTCGCTCATCGTGAGCATCCCCTCTTTGCGCGCCTGTTCTTCGATTTTGTCACCCGATGCATTGGCCATGATGAGCTCCTTGATGGTCGCGGTCACGGGAAGCACTTCATAGATGCCGACGCGCCCCGCGTAGCCACTCGGCGCCTGTCCGTCTTCTTTTGGCTTGTAGAAAGGAATATTTTTCCACGTAGCGGCCTTATCGACGATCTTCTCCTCCTTGAGGGTGCGCAACACCGCGCCGGCATCGACGACACTTTCGAGTCGAGTTTGTTCATCGCGGGAAAGTTCGTACTGCTCGCGGTCGGGCGCGAGCTTACGCACGAGTCGCTGACCGATGATGACGCGCAAGGTGGAAAGCAGCAGGAACGGTTCGACGCCCATATCGAGCAAGCGCGCGATAGCGCCGGATGCGGAATTGGTGTGAAGCGTGGAAAGCACGAGGTGACCGGTGAGTGCCGCATTGATAGCAAGACTTGCCGTCTCTTTATCGCGGATTTCGCCGACCATGATGATGTCCGGATCCTGACGCACGAGACTGCGTAGACCGTTGGCAAAGGTAAATCCGATCTCGGGTCGCACCTGCGTCTGATTGACTCGAGCCATCTGATACTCGATCGGGTCTTCGATGGTGGAAATGTTCTTATCAGGCGTATTGATGATGTCGAGCAATGTATAGAGCGTCGTCGATTTTCCCGCACCCGTCGGACCCGTCGTGAGTACGAGCCCAGTGGTTTTGCGCATCGCGTCATGCATACGCTCGAGTGCGGCGCCGTGGAATCCGATCGATTCGAGGGTGAAGCCCGAGATCGAATCACGCAAAAGGCGCATGACGATCTTCTCTCCGAAATATGTCGGTAATATGGATACGCGGAATGAAACGCGCTCACCCGATGCTTCGGTCCCGAATCGTCCGTCTTGCGGAAGACGTTTTTCGTCGAGGCGCAGGTTGGAAAGTACTTTGAGGCGCGCGGTGATCGCGGCAGCAGCATGCTTGGGCAATGCCATCGCATCGTGAAGAATCCCGTCGATGCGATAGCGGATCAGGAGCGAATCCTCGAGCGGCTCGATATGAATGTCGGACGCTCCTTGGGCCGCGGCATGACGCAGCAATGTATCGACGATGCGCACCGCCGGCACACCTTCGGCCATTTGTTTGAGATCTTCTTCCTTCCCATCTCCCGAAGTGTGCTCGAGCGCCGCGGTCTCCCGCTGAATCACATCACCGAGATTATCCTTGAGCGACTGCTGATAGAGCTTGAGCGCGTATTTGATCGAGGCGGCGTCGGTGAGGCGCGCCTGCACCTTGAGATGCGTCTTTTTCTTGATGAAGTCGATCGCCGCGAGATCATCGGTATCGAGCATCGCCACTTCGAGCTCATCGCCGCGGTGGTTGTACGCGATAATGTTGTTGCGACGCGCGACCGGCTCGGGAATGAGCGAGAGCGTATCGTATTTGATCGTCGTGCCGGTGAGTGCGACGAACGGGATACCGAGAATGTATGCATAGGTGCGGCGCAATTCGTCCTCGCCGATATCATTATTTGAAGTGAGAACTTCTCCCACGGTGCGGCCGGATTCCTTCGCCTCCTTTTCTGCAACATCAAAATCTTTTTGACTCACGAGCCCCGCATCGGCGAGGAATGATTTCAAATGCGTATCGGAAATGTACATAGACGCTATTTATTATATCAGCAAAAACAAATCGAGGCGGTCCATCAAGCGGACCGCCTCGTAATTCACATAAACTGCGGCGAACGAGTGGGCTTGAGCGTATCCGCCCTGCCATTGCGGGGCCCGAGAATGCCGTACAGCCAAAGTTCGTAGTATTCACTCCGATACTCTTCGCCGTACCATCCGTACTCTTCTTCGGTCGTGGGCACTTCCCGGAGCACGTGCATGACGATCATATCGACGCCGGCGTATTTGATAACGGGCATCGCGACACTGTGTTGCAATTGCCACTGACAGGTCCAGGTGCCCGAATGTATTTCCTGCAGCTCGTCGAAGCGAAGAGCCGACCCGTCACCGAAGCGGTAGTACAACAACGCATACTTTCCGTTGGCGTAGTACACCGGAATGAGCCATCCTGACCCGGTGAATACCGCATCACCGACTTCATCGACGCGATGCCAGAGCAACTGCTTCCAGCCGTAGGTAACAGAGCAGCCTTTCGCGACCGGGCAAGGAATAGGATGTGCTCCGGTGCGAGCATGTGACTGCGATCCGATTACAGATATACTCATCAGATCCTCCCCAAAAGGTACTGTTTCTTAAGCTCGAAAAATAGTACTCCCGTTCCATATATCCGCAAGGCGGACAAGGGAGTAGGTCGGGATGATCACTTGACTTTCCGTGTGGCGGCCGTATACTATATATACAAGTTCCGCCTCTGGCGGGCGCTTTTTTTAAAAAGCCGGGCTTGGCCCAATTAAAGGACTTACAACATAATCCATATGGCACTCTTCGACCTCAAAACCCTCAATTCCGCCCTCGATGAACTTCAGCATGAGCGCGGTATTTCACGCGAATCCGTGATTGATGCGCTGGCAACGGCGCTTGCCGCTGCGTACCGCCGTGAATACGGAAAGCGCGGACAGATCATCCGTGCCACCTTCAACGCCGAGACCGGTGATATGGAGTTCCGCCAGGCGAAGATCGTCGTCGATGCCACCCTCGTGCGCAAAGAAGACGAAGAGTCTTCCGGAGACGACGATCACCGTTCACGCTTCAACGGCGAGCAGCACATCATGATCGAAGATGCCCGTCGCATTAAGCGCGACGCCGCACTCGACGAAGAGATCTCATTTCCGCTCGAGACTCAGGAAGATTTCGGTCGCATCGCCGCGCAAGCAGCGAAGCAGGTCATTATGCAGAAGGTTCGCGAAGCGGAGCGCGCTTCGATCATCCAGGAATATGGCGCCCGCGAAGGAGAGATCGTCGTGGGTCACGTCCAGCGATTTGAGCGCGGTAATCTCTACATCGACCTCGGTCGCGCGACAGCAATCCTCCCCTACGACGAACAGATCCCCGGCGAACGTTACCGACAAGGCGAGCGCGTCCGCGCACTCTTGCTGCGCGTCGATGAAGGAATTCGCGGCACATTCATTCGCCTTTCCCGCTCACACCCACGATTCCTCACCAAACTCTTCGAGACTGAAGTACCCGAGATGGCGTCAGGTGTCGTCGAGGTCAAAGGCATCGTCCGCGAGCCGGGAAGCCGCGCGAAGATCGCTGTATTCTCCAATGACAGTCACGTCGACCCGGTGGGTGCACTTGTCGGTCAGCGCGGCGTGCGCGTCGCGGTCGTCACCTCCGAACTCGGCGGAGAAAAGATCGACGTCGTCGAATGGTCGGCTACCACGGGTGACTTCGTCAAAGAAGCCCTCAAGCCCGCGCAGGTGCTCGAGATCGAACTCTTCGAGTCCGAGAATCGCGCCGTCGTTTCCGTTGCCGAAGACCAGCAATCACTTGCGATCGGACGTGGTGGACAAAATGTGCGCCTTGCCGCACGTCTCACTGGCTGGAAGATCGACATCCGCTCTATGGGGGGTGAACAAGTAGCGGTTGCCGACACCGCAGAAGTACAGAAGACGCAACCGACCGATGTTGAG